>NZ_JAPVZU010000001.1:0-260621 GCF_041432545.1 Streptococcus sp. 27098_8_113
CTTTTGTCCCAGCCTCTTTTTGAAAGCAGAAAGAGGAAAAAATGTATCAAACAATTTTATTTGACCTAGACGGTACCTTGACCAATTCAGAACTAGGGATTACCAACTCAGTGGCCTATGCCTTAGGAAAATATGGGATTCAAGTACCAGACAAGAAAGCCTTAAGAGTCTTCATCGGTCCTCCCTTGCAGGATTCTTTTGAGCGCTTTTATGGATTTTCTAAGGAAGAATGTTTAAAGGCCATTGACTACTATCATGAGTACTTTTCTGAAAAAGGCCTTTATGAAAATGAGGTCTATCTAGGCGTTCCTGACTTGCTGGCTTCTCTCAAGCAGGCTGGCAAACAGTTGATTGTAGCTACGTCAAAACCTGAAGAATTTTCCATTCAGATTCTCAAGCATTTTGGTTTGTATGACTATTTTGACTTTGTCGCTGGTGCGACCATGGATAGAAAACGTAGTAAAAAAAGCGATGTTATACAGTATGCCTTAGAGCAAAATCAGATCACAGATTTGGCGCATACCATCATGATTGGAGACAGGGAGCACGATGTGCTTGGGGCTCAAGCGCAAAAGCTTGATTCTATCGGTGTCCTTTATGGCTTTGGTAGCAAGGAAGAATTGGAAGAAGCTGGCGCCACCTATATTGTCCAAGAGGTTGGAGAAATTGCTAAAATTATCAATACTCAAAAAGCTTAAGCTTTATTTAAGATAGGCCAGCTATACTAGAAGCATAAACAAAGACCTCCTAACTTTGTTTAAACCTCCTAAACTTTTTCATAATAATCTCCCATAAGAGTCGCCCAATCGGCGGCTTTTTTGTGAGTCCTAAGCTGCCTATGGTATAATGAACAAAGAAACTAAAAGGAAGAGGGAAGAGATGGACTACACGATAGAGGAAAAAGAAATGTTTATGAGGGAGGCTCTGAAGGAGGCAGAGATTGCCCTCGCCAATGATGAAATACCGATTGGTTGTGTCTTGGTCAAGGATGGTCAGATTATCGGACGCGGGCATAATGCGCGTGAGGAGCTGCAGCGGGCGGTCATGCATGCGGAAATCATGGCGATTGAAGAGGCCAATCAGCGTGAAAATAGCTGGCGCCTGCTGGATACGACGCTTTTTGTCACCATTGAGCCCTGTGTCATGTGTAGCGGGGCTATCGGTCTGGCTCGGATTCCAAAGGTGATCTATGGAGCGAAAAACCAGAAATTCGGGGCTGGGGGCAGTCTCTACGATATCCTGACGGATGAGCGCTTGAATCACCGCGTAGAGGTTGAAAGCGGCCTTTTAGAAGAAGAATGTGCGGCGATTATGCAGAACTTTTTCAGAAATCGCAGGAAAAAGTAGAGAAAATTAGCCAAAAAAGAAAGTTTGTGTTATACTAATTAGTGGAGCAACAGTTCTGCGTGAAGCGGGTCAGGGGAGGAATCCAGCAGCCCTAAGCGATTTGAACTGTGTGCTCTTTTTCTATGCCTCTTAACAAATCAACTCCGAAGGAGGAAGATGAGTTTAGAGACATTGACGCAGTTTGAGCAAAGTGAGAACTAGGTTCCGATATTTAAGAATCAAGCCTGTGTAAGGCGCAGATGAATATTGGAGCAGTGAATCTAGTTTGAACGGACCTGAAATGAATTCAGCTGACATCCAATCTTAAGAAGCATATTGGTTTTCTTGTCAATCAAAACTGTTCTTCTCAATAGGCCTAAGATTTGTTGACTTGCGCAAACGATTGCTCTCAGTTATGCCCTAGGGTTAGCTTATTTAGAAAAATAGTATAGAATAAAAATGTAAACGTTTTAAAATAGTAAAAGTACTTGCTTATTTTTTCTTAAAGCGTTATCATAAAAGAAAAGAACAATTGGAGGATAAACATGACACATATTAAATTTGACTATTCAAAGGTACTGGATAAGTTTGTAGCACCACATGAATTAGATTATATGCAGCCTCAAGTGACTGCAGCAGATAATGCTCTACGAAACGGAACAGGTCCTGGAGCAGAAATGACAGGCTGGTTGAATTTGCCTGAAGAATATGATAAAGATGAATTTGCTCGTATTCAAAAGGTGGCTGCTAAAATCCAATCTGATAGTGAAGTGTTAATCGTCATCGGTATTGGAGGATCTTATTTAGGGGCACGTGCAGCGATTGATTTCTTGAATAATTCTTTTGTAAATCTACAAAGCAAGGAAGAACGTAAGGCACCTCAAATCCTCTATGCTGGTAATTCTATCTCTTCAAGCTATTTGGCTGATTTGATAGATTATGTATCAGACAAAGATTTCTCTGTCAACGTTATTTCTAAGTCAGGAACAACTACAGAGCCTGCTATTGCTTTCCGTGTCTTCAAAGAACTCTTGGTTAAGAAGTATGGTCAGGAAGAAGCAAATAAACGGATTTATGCAACTACAGACCGCGCTAAAGGTGCAGTTAAGGTTGAAGCAGATGCTAATGGCTGGGATACTTTTGTAGTGCCTGATAGTGTTGGTGGTCGTTTTACAGTATTGACAGCAGTGGGACTCTTGCCAATCGCAGCTGCAGGGGCTGATATCAGCAAGTTGATGGAAGGAGCAAATGCTGCTCGCAAGGCTTATGCTTCTGATAAGTTGGCTGAAAATGAAGCATATCAATATGCAGTTGTACGCAATATCTTGTACCGTAAAGGTTATCTGACAGAAGTTCTAGCTAACTACGAACCATCTTTGCAATACTTCTCAGAATGGTGGAAGCAACTGGCTGGTGAGTCAGAAGGTAAAGACCAAAAAGGTATCTACCCAACTTCAGCCAACTTCTCAACAGACCTGCACTCTTTGGGGCAATTTATTCAAGAAGGAACTCGTATCCTCTTTGAAACAGTTATTCGTGTAGATAAGCCTCGCAAAAATGTGTTGATTCCTGAATTAGCAGAAGACTTGG
Organism: Streptococcus sp. 27098_8_113; assembly: GCF_041432545.1. NCBI lineage: Bacteria > Bacillati > Bacillota > Bacilli > Lactobacillales > Streptococcaceae > Streptococcus > Streptococcus sp. 27098_8_113. Next base: position 2,917 of record NZ_JAPVZU010000001.1, read on the forward strand.
ATGGCCTTGGTTATCTGCAAGGAAAAGATGTTGACTTTGTCAATAAGAAAGCAACAGATGGAGTGCTGTTAGCTCACACAGACGGCGGAGTGCCAAATATGTTTGTGACCCTGCCTGAGCAAGATGAGTTCACTTTGGGCTATACTATTTACTTCTTTGAGTTAGCTATTGCTCTTTCTGGCTACCTGAATGGTATCAATCCATTTGATCAGCCTGGAGTTGAGGCTTATAAGAAAAACATGTTTGCTCTTCTTGGGAAACCAGGCTTTGAAGAGCTGGGTGCTGAGTTGAATGCACGCCTTTGATTCTCATATGCTTTGAGTTCATTCAGGATATAAAAAGATCCACAGGTTCATTTCTTGTGGATTTTTTAGTACAAGCCTCTTAATTAGTTTATTATTTTTTTGAACAGTGTAAAAAAGAGTGTCTTAATTCTTTTATGAAAGCGCTGTATAATTGCCTTGTAAATAAAATTTGAGAGGTATCAAAATGAATGATTGGTTAGACATTAAAGGCAAAACAGTTCTTGTGACGGGTGCGTCATCTGGGATTGGTAAGGCAATCGTCGAAGAATTGTTGGAATTAGGAGTCAATGTAGCGAATTTTGATCTTAGCGACAACGATTTACGTCACCCGAATCTATTATTTGTAAAAGTTGATGTAACTTCTCGCTCTGAAGTAGAAGAGGGTGTTGCCAAAATAGTTGAAAGATTTGGCAATATTGATGCGGTAGTCAATAATGCAGGGATTAATGTTCCTAGATTATTAATTGATGCAGAAAATCCTAAAGGTCCTTACGAGTTAGACGATGAAACGTTTGAAAAAGTAACAATGATTAACCAAAAAGGTCTGTATTTGGTTAGTCAGGCAGTAGGCCGGATTCTGGTTCAAAACGGAAAAGGTGTAATTGTGAATATGGCTTCAGAAGCAGGCTTGGAAGGTTCTGAAGGACAAAGTGCCTATGCTGCAACGAAAGCGGCAGTCTATAGTTACACTCGTTCATGGGCGAAAGAGCTTGGTAAACATGGTGTACGTGTGGTTGGAATTGCTCCAGGAATTATGGAAGCTACGGGACTTCGAACTCTTTCTTATGAGGAAGCTCTTGCTTATACTCGTGGAAAGACGGTAGAAGATATTCGAGCTGGTTATGCTTCAACTTCAACGACTCCATTGGGACGGAGTGGGAAACTACGGGAAGTAGCTGATCTTGTAGCGTTCTATATTTCAGACCGTTCTAGCTATATAACAGGTGTCACTACAAATATTGCCGGAGGTAAAACTCGCGGTTAAAACAATGAAGGTGGGGAAGAGAGTTGACCTTAGTAAATCGGTGGTATAATATTTTAGATAAAATGGTCTCGCAGCCAACTTATTCCTTGGTAGATATGCGCTCAGAACTGGATATTAGCTTGCAAACCTTGCAAAAGAGTATCCAACAATTAAATGATGTTTTGGCTCCTAATATCCAGATTATCACACAAGATGATCAGTTAATGTTAGAAGTGTATGACTATACAGAGTTGGAAAGGATTTTATCTGGTAGTTTAAAACAGGAGAGTGACTTCAATTCTTCCAGTAAAAGAATTGCCTATTTGCTAAAACGTTTAATTGAGTCAACCTCCCCTCTTCTTATTGACGACTTGGCTGAGGAAGTAGGTGTTAGTAGAAGTACCCTTAATAAGGATTTGAAACAAGTAAAATCTTTGGCAGAGAGTTACTCTATCACTATTTCAGGAAAGCCCAACCGTGGGCTGGAGGTCTTGGGGAGCGAGCTGAATTTGCGCTTACTCTATATTCACCAAGTGGCTCCTTACTTTGAAGGAAGGACACTCACTGAGGCAACATCTTCTTTTCTGGAGACGCTAGTTCAGGACTATAAAATCCCTAAAGAAACACAGGAACTCCTTCGAAAGACCATTTCAATTATGGTGGAGCGTATTCATACATCTAGAGTGTTGAATTGTCCTATTCCTTACTATAGGAATGATTTAACAGAGACACATTTGGCTGAGAAATTAATCTATCATATTGAGATGACTTATAAGATTTCCCTCAGTCAGTTTGAGATAGACTTTTTGTGTTTTCCGTTTAATGTCCGTTTTATTGACACTTTAAGCAAGCCGTCTTATCAATCTGAACAGCTTTCAAACATTTTTCAAGGGATTGTCAAGAAAGTCAAAGAAACAATGTTGGTTCACTTTGATGATGAAGAGTTATTTGAAGAAATCAAATCTCATCTAGGCCCCTTAATCAATCGACTGATTTTCCATGTGCAAGCTAATGATATATTTCATGGCGAGGTTCAAACTCAATATCCTTTTGCTTTTGAAATGGCAAAAATAGCTGGAGAAGAACTATCTGTAATTTTTGGTTCTGAATTGGAATTATCTGAAATCGGATATCTGGCTTTGTATTTTGAAATGATTTTAAGAAAGCAAAATTCTGCTGTTAAGGGTTCTCGCAAGCAGATAGCTGTAGTTTGCACAACAGGAAGAGGAACTGCTGCGATGATTATTCAGCAACTCAGGCGAGTCCTTGGAAATGATATAGACATTACCCAACATTCTGAAGAGGATTTTAATGTAGAGCTGAACCAGGAATATTTTGCAATTTTTACGACGGTGCCTCTGAAATATAAAAATTCCAAATCTCCAGTCATTCAAGTTAATCATCTTTTTGATGATCAATGGCTGCAGGAAGAATGGCAGAGGGCCAATGCTTTTCATCAAAAAAATCTAGAAACAGTCAGCTTACGCTTTCTTCGGTTGAGCCCCCAAAAAACCTATCAGCAATACTTGCTAAATATGGTTGCAGAGTTAGAGAAACTTCAGATGATTGATGAAGGGTTTAGAAATCGGATAATTGATAGGGAGAAAAAGCAATCAACCATTTTTGGTGGAGGAATTGCCTTCCCCCATACAATTAACCAGGGTTATGCAAAGACTATTTTAATGTTCGGAAAACTAGAAGAGCCTTATCAAAAAGAAGATGAATGGATTGAATTTATCTTTCTAGTCGCCATTCCCTCAGAAATTGAAAGAAAAATGGAAAGTGAATTGCTGGAATTGTATGACGACATTTTTCGAATTGCAGGAGAGCCTTCTCTAAAAGAAGCATTGAGGGCTGTAGAAACAGAGACAGAGTTTCTATCATTTTCTAAGAGTAAAGGAGTATTTTAATGAGTTCGCTAATAATTTTCGCTGTATTTGTCATGGCAGCTTATGTATTTCAAATGTTCCTCGGCTGGCAGCAACTTAAAGACTTCAATAAGACCTATACGATGCTCCGAAAACTGGGGCGCGTAGCGATTGGCAGGGAGTCCGGAAGAATCAAATCCGGTACGATTGTCATGTTCGCGGTTGATGAAAACGGTCGGGTTCTTAAAGCTAGCAAAATGCAAGGAGTCACAATCTTAGCACGTTTTCAAAATATGGACGATTATGTTGGAGAAGACATCCATTATTTTGACAAGTATAATCCTCTTGTGAGAAAAGAAAATAAGTTGATGCAATCAGCCATAGAAGATGCTAGAAAAGTCTATCTTTGGCATGAGGCAGGTATTGAGAAAGAGACAGGTTCATCTGATTCTTTTCTGGGATTCGGCTTTTATGCGAATTACTTACAATTATCTATTAAACAGTTATTTAAAAAAAATAAGAAAGGGAGTTCCTTATGAATCACATTACAAATTTTGCAGAGAGTTTTATGAAACTCTTCCAATTAGGTGGAGAAACCTTTATTAGCTGGATGACAAATATTGTGCCGCTTGTCTTAATGCTATTGATTGCAATGAATACACTTATCGCTTTCTTGGGAGAAGAGAAGGTCAATTCTCTGGCTAAGATTTCTGCCAAAAATCCTATTAGCCGGTATATGATTTTACCTTTCATTTCAGCCTTTATGCTGGGGAATCCGATGGCAATCAGTATGGGACGTTTCTTACCAGAATATTATAAACCTAGTTTTGTAGCAGCTCAGATGCAGTTCTGCCACACTTCAAATGGTGTATTTCCGCATATCAATCCTGGGGAATTGTTTGTATGGATGGGAATTGCAACAGGAATTCAAACTTTAGGTTTAAGTCAAATGGACTTAGCCATTCGTTACATGCTTGTTGGGCTTGTCATGAACTTTGTAGGCGGTTGGGTGACCGATTTTACAACTGCTTATGTAGCAAAACAGCAAGGTGTTACCTTGAGTAAAACATTTGATTGATAGAAAGAGTGAAATTATGTCATATAAGAGTATAAAAGTTGTTAAAGGAAATGGCGGCTTCGGAGGACCTTTGGTCATTACACCTAGTGAGGCTAAGCACAAATTTATCTATATCACTGGCGGCGGAGAAAAGCCAGATATTGTAGATAAAATTGCTGATTTGACCGGTATGGAAGCTGTTAACGGGTTTAAAACTTCTATCCCTGATGAGGAAATTGCTTTAGCAATCGTGGATTGTGGCGGTACTCTTCGCTGCGGTATTTATCCTAAAAAGGGGATCCCTACAATCAATATTGTCGCTACAGGGAAAAGTGGCCCTCTAGCTCAATATATCACTGAGGAAATCTATGTGTCAGCAGTTGGCCTTAATCAAATTTCTGCTGCTAATGAAGATGAAAAAGAGACAACTGTGGTAACAGAAAAGCCAACTTACGATACTACTAAAAAAATTACAGAGCAAAAAGCTGAAACAAGTATTGTAGCACGAATTGGGATGGGCGCTGGGAAGGTCGTTGCGACTTTCAACCAGGCTGCTCGTGAAGCCATCCAAACAATGCTCAACACAATCATTCCTTTCATGGCCTTTGTTTCCTTGCTGATTGGGGTTATTCAAGGTTCCGGTGTTGGAAATTGGCTGGCAAAATTAATGGTTCCCCTAGCAGGGAACATCTGGGGACTCATTTTGATTGGCTTTATCTGTTCCTTGCCATTCCTTTCTCCTTTGTTAGGCCCCGGAGCTGTTATCAGTCAGATTATTGGAACCTTAATTGGAGTTGAAATCGGCAAAGGGAATATTCCGCCCCAAATGGCTCTGCCAGCTATATTTGCTATCAACACTCAAAACGGTTGTGATTTCATTCCTGTAGCACTCGGTCTATCTGAAGCCAAGTCTGAAACAGTTGAGGTTGGTGTCCCTTCTGTGCTTTATTCACGCTTCCTCAATGGTGTTCCGCGGGTGCTAGTAGCTTGGATAGCTAGTATTGGTCTTTATCAGTAGACCTTTGATAGATGCACGTAAACATAGCAACTATTATGTTAAACTTATCTATAAGCATAAGTTTATGACAGATTTGAGAAAGGATGAATAGGAATTAGATGAAGAAAATTTTTGAAGCTAAAGTAATTCAAGTGGGGCCTGAAGCTCAGAATATGATTCAAGATGCCAATATGCTCATTTTGTTTGGAGAAGAAGCTCCGGAAGACTTAGCAGAGTATTGTTTTAAAATCGATAACAAAAATCTTCTAGGTGCAATACTAGAAGGTGGAAAGCTAGTCGTAGATAGTCAGGAATATTCGATTACTGCCGTAGGAAATGTAGTAGAAAAAAATCTAACTGGACTGGGCCATATCACGATTTCTTTTGATGGTTCAAAAGAGGGCAGCCTGCCGGGCACTCTCCATGTTGCAGCAGACCAAGCAGTAGTAATTGAAAAGAGCTCTACCATTCAGATTTTCGAAACTGCTTGACCATAATAAAATTTCAAATCAAGCAATTTAGAAAAATAAAAGTCTAAAACTAGGTACAACCTCCCTTCTAGGAGGTTTTTTGCTATTTTAAAAAATAGATTTTATCATGTTTTGTTAGTTAGCTCGCTATCTAGCTTGTCTTTTACTTACTTATCTATTCAGCTCTATTCAGCAGCAGTTTTCCTTTCCCTGATTATATGTTACAGTCAGAGAAGATGCAGGAGCAATGGGATAGGCTTTTATCCAGAAAGTTGAGCTGGCTGCTATTTGGACGGTTCTAGAAAAGCAGAGGACCAAGATCGGAAAGGAGTTCGGATGAAGTTATTTTTGGCTGAAAAAGTGAAACAAAAATAGTCATATATAGTTGGTTTTGTGGGCACGGAAGAGAGTTCGTGCCTTTTTGCTTGTGTGCTTTCAAGCTAAGCCAGTTCAAAATATGATATACTGGAATAAAGTTATATTAGCATGACAAGTTTCACGCTAGGCTACTGTCTTCAAATAGTTATTTTATAAAAGGTAGCCATCCTGACAGTTTGTGCAGCTATTTGACCGGTATGGTTATAGAAAATAGAATAGCAGTATTCAGCGAGCAAGAATTGTTAACTATTAGACGAATCGTCTTTTCAATGATAGAAGAGCCAATAGAGGAGGAGTTATGGGAAAGAGAAATCTGGAAGCTTTGAGGCAGAAGCATCAATCGAAATTCAAGAAGTCTCAAACGAAAAAGCCAGCAAATAGCCAACCATTCTTTCTATCTAAATGGAAAACCAAGGGAGACCAACATATCAAATCATCTACTGGATTGCAAGAAGCGCAGGGGAGCCCGGAAGAAAATCAAGCTCGTCCTTCCGTTTCGTCTCCATCAAAAGTGGCATTTCCAATAGAGAGCTCAAGCAATGAGCCGTCTGCCGTCTCTTCGATAGAGGACAAAAACGGCTATGGGGCTAAAACAAGTTCTCAAGACCAGCCGGTGTTTTCTGAGCAGTTAGAAGGAGTTCAGCAGGTAAAGGAGCCTCTGTCGCTTCTATCACAGAATTTGTTGGAATTAAAGCAGAGGGAGCTGAAGCGTCTCATTTCTAGTTTAGAATCACTGAAAGCTAAAAAACAAAATCAAGTTTTTCGTGGAAATCAAGTTAGCCAGTCGATGTCAGGCCTTATAACTGAAGCAAAACAGACCAAGCTTTCTCCGCGAATATCTTCTAATGAGCTTGCTAGAGAGATAGATAAAGTAGAGTTTAAGAAGAAAAAACTAGGAATCTTTTCTAAGATATGGATGGTGATACTTTTCGTTTTAGGGATTATAGCCTCAATGTATAGCATAGTAGAGCAGTGGAAAAAGAATGCTGATTTAAAACGCATGGAAGAAGCCGCAGCTATTTCTCGTATGTTAGACTCATATGGAAAGGATCAAGATTTAAAATCTGATAATCGTCCAGAATGGATTGCTAAGAAAGAGGAGTACCAGTTTCATATCACCTATGATGATATCACTTCTTTATTCTCAGACTTCACTTCATCGGTTCCAAATCTGACAAAGGTCGACGAGGTGGTTGCAAAGTTAGGGAAAGCTGAGTCTGGTAGGGAAACGAACCAAGATAATCTAATCAAGACAATAGATTTAAACTATTCACAAGCAGGGACAGAGGCGAAAGTTAAGCTCTCTTTTAAGAGCTATCTTGGTCCTTCTGAAACTCTTAAGTTGGAATCCCTAAAATGTACGCATCTCAGTAGTGCGCAACTGCCTAACCGAAATGCTCAGCTCACTCGTCAAGATCTTTCTGGTATAGAGAAAGGAAAGACCTATCAAGAGATTGTCAGTCAGTTGGGACTTCCAGAGCGCCTCGATTGGCATGGGGGAATCTTGAGCTATACGACTTTATCGATTTCTTATCGTTTGGAGGATGGTCAAGAGGTTAGTTTTTCTTTTGAAAAAGATGACACTCAAAGCTATCGACTGAAAGACAGCTCAGGTTTGGCAAGCGAAGCAGGAGAAGCAAGTGCTCAGTAGTGCTTGCCTAGCAGGAAAATCAGCCGTTTGTAGAAAGGGAATGAGCAATCAAGTTTTTAGTTGATAGGTGAAAAGGTGAAAGATAGAAATTTAGAAGCATTGAGGCGGGAGCATAAATCCAAGTTTAAAGCCAGAAACACTTCGTCGGTCAAGAATCAGCGGGAACGAGGAGTCACCCTCGAACAGACAAAGGAAGAAGAAAGGAAAGAAAAGCAGCGAACAGAGTCAGCAGGCAATCCTAATGGCCAGCTTTTAGCAAAGTCTGTGCTATCTCGTTATGCCTCACTTTTAGTGATTGCCGCAGGTCTAGTGGGACTGATTAGCTTCTTGATGATGTATATGCGACCAACTTTTAAGTCAGAAGGAAATCAATCAGCTATATCGTCTGTTAATACTGTTCCGACAGAATCAGAAAATAAGATTGAGATCCTGACGGAGGGGAATTCAGCTTTTATTGAAAAGAATCGAGAGGTCGATTTTCAATTCGAAGAGATATTCGAGTTGATTAAAACCATGAACCAACCTAATGTGTCTCCAGAGGATATCGTTAAGAAGTATGGAAAAGCCAGTTCTGGGAGTGAGGAGAATAGCGTGAAGGGCAGTAAATTGATGACACTTTCCTACAATTTGGTAGGAAGAAAAGGAGTTGTTGATATGCACCTTAGGAATGCTGGAGGGGGAATGGAGCTTTCTACAGTATCAGCTACTTTCTTCCAGAATGCTGGGGAATCGATTACGAAGACAGTTGATGATTATCGGTCGCTCATTCCTCAAAGTAAGCGAGAAGGGATGGAAATCAAGCAAGCTATTGCAGAACTGGGGACGCCGAAGAGTATTTATGCTCATAAAACGCTCAAAAAGCAAGTTGATTTTTTTAGTATTAGCTATCTAACGAAGGAAAAGATGTCCGTTTCTTTGCATTTTAGCGAAGTGAATGGAACTTACCGCCTCACCAGTATGATGACAAGTACCGTCTGAGAGCCTAGACTGGAGAGCGTGGAATTTTTTCTTAAACAGACAAGGATAGAAAGATGGGAAAAAGAGATAAGGAAGGCCAATTTCATCTGAATAAACTCCAAGAGCCTAAATAGCATACTAGCTGCTAATAAAGTCACAACTGCATAGCCGAATTGTGTTATAATAGAGAAATAAAAGGGATAGGAGAGGGACTTTCCTCTCCCAACAAAGAATAGAAAGAACAAAGAGGTGACACCATGTCTGCTACGAAAATGAATGCTCAAGAAATTATCAAGTTCATCGCTGATGCCAAGAAAAAAACTCCTGTCAAGGTAACTTTTGATGGAGAATTACACGGTTCGATTCCTTGGTCTGTTGTGAAGTTAGGCAATGTTCTTTTTGGAGACTGGGAAGAAATCAAGCCACTCCTAGTGAACTTAGAGGAAAATAAGACCTATGTCGTGGAGCAGGATGCCCGCAACTCAGCGGTTCCGCTTTTGGACAAGCGCGACATCAATGCCCGTATTGAGCCGGGTGCTATTATCCGTGACCAAGTTGAAATTGGTGATAATGCTGTCATCATGATGGGAGCAGTCATCAATATTGGTGCAGAGATTGGCGCTGGAACTATGATTGATATGGGTGCCATTTTAGGTGGCCGAGCTATTGTCGGCAAAAATAGCCACGTCGGTGCTGGTGCGGTTCTGGCGGGAGTTATTGAGCCAGCTAGTGCTGAGCCAGTTCGGGTTGGAGACAATGTGCTGATTGGTGCCAATGCGGTTGTGATCGAAGGTGTACAAATTGGCAGTGGTTCCGTTGTTGCGGCCGGTGCGGTTGTGACCCAGGATGTTCCGGAAAACGTAGTAGTTGCTGGTGTTCCAGCTCGAGTTATCAAGACCATTGACGAAAAGACCCAGCAGAAGACAGCCCTGGAAGATGCTCTGCGTACGCTCTAATTTTGGTTAACAGGATACTGCCGCCCTTGAATTACATCGGGGGCGGTCTGACTCTTTGTTTGCTCTGACAGGATTTTAAAGGAAAGAAACAATGCTTGATTATCTGAACATTCGCCGTGATTTACACCAGATACCAGAAATCGGTCTGGAAGAATACAAGACTCATGCCTACCTGATGCAGGTCATTGATGGACTGACAGCAGGTCTAGACTTTGTGGAAATCCGAACTTGGCGGACGGGTATTTTGGTCTTTATCAAGGGAAGTTCACCCGATAAGACGATTGGTTGGCGGACGGATATCGATGGTCTTCCGATTGTCGAGGAGACAGGTTTGGACTTTGCTAGTACCCATGAAGGTCGGATGCATGCCTGTGGACACGATATGCACATGACGGTCGCTCTAGGCTTGCTGGAACAAGCTGTGAGCGCTCAGCCTACCCACAATCTGCTCTTTCTCTTTCAGCCTGCTGAGGAAAATGAAGCTGGCGGTATGCTCATGTACGAAGACGGTGCTTTTGGCGACTGGCTGCCAGATGAATTTTACGGCCTCCATGTGCGGCCGGACCTCAAGGTCGGCGATATTGCCACTAACAGAGGAACGCTTTTTGCTGGTACCTGTGAAGTCAAGCTGACCTTTAAGGGGAAAGGAGGTCATGCGGCCTTTCCTCATGAAACCAACGATGCTTTGGTGGCGGCTAGCTACTTTATCACCCAGGTGCAAACAATTGTCAGCCGCAATGTCGATCCGATCGAGGGGGCAGTTGTGACCTTTGGCTCGCTCCATGCTGGCACGACCAACAATGTCATCGCAGAAACAGCCTTTTTGCATGGCACCATTCGGACTCTGAGTCAGGAGATGAATCTCTTGACTCAGAAGCGCTTGCGGGAAATAGCAGAGGGCATAGCCCAAAGCTTTGGTCTGGAATTGGACTTGGAACTCAAGCAAGGTGGTTATCTGCCTGTGGAAAATGATCCTGACCTAGCAGACGAATTGATGGACTTCTTCCACAAGGAAGAAGGAGTGCAGCTGATTGATATTGCGCCGGCTATGACAGGCGAGGACTTTGGCTATCTGCTCAGCAAGGTCAAGGGCGTCATGTTCTGGCTGGGAGTGGACAGCCCCTATGCTCTCCATCATCCCAAGATGACACCGGACGAGGCAGCACTGCCCTTTGCTATTGAAAAGATTGGGAAATTCCTAGATTATAAAATCAACGAAAGATAAAAAAGGTGGGGTGAGCCGTATGAAAAAAGAGCTGAGACAAACTGTACTAAAGCAAATGAAGAAACTGTCGGGAAAAGAAAAAGAGCTGGCAGATAGCTGGCTGACCCAGCACTTGCTCAGTTCAGCAGCTTATCAAGAAGCTCAGGTTATTGCTACCTATCTTTCTATGCCGCATGAAGTCTCTATCGCAGCCTTTATCAAGCAGGCTCAGTTGGATGGTAAGCGGGTTTTAGTGCCTAAGACCTATGGCCAGGGTCGGATGATATTTGTGGACTATGATGAAAGTCGCCTGCAAAAAAGCTCTTTTGGTCTGCTGGAGCCAATAAGTGAAGAGGCTGTTGATAAGACAGAAATTGATCTGATTCATGTGCCGGGTGTGGTCTTCAATTCTCAAGGCTTTCGGATTGGTTACGGAGGCGGCTACTATGACCGCTATCTGGCTGATTTTGCAGGAGCATCCATCAGCACTATTTATGCAGTCCAACAGGCAGAATTTACACCAGCCCAACATGATGTTGCGGTAAAGGAGTTACTTATTTATGAAGCAAATCTTTGATAGAGACTATCCTGTGACAAGCATCCTGCTTATCCTGACGAGCCTTGTTTTTGTCTTGATGTTTCTTTCTTACGGTTTTCAATACAGCAGTTCCGAAGCCTTGTATCACTTTGGAGCCGTGCACGGTTATACGATTCAAGCGCTGCCGGAGCAGTTTTGGCGGGTTTTTGCTGCTATTTTTATCCATATTGGTTTGGAGCATTTTGTGGTCAACATGCTGACGCTCTACTTTCTTGGTCGACAGATTGAGGCTATCTTTGGCTCTTGGAAATTCTTGATACTCTACCTGATGTCAGGCGTGATGGGGAATTTATTTGTTGTCTATTTTTCACCCAATAGCTTGGCAGCTGGGGCTTCTACTGCTCTTTTCGGCCTTTTTGCTTCCGTTGTCGTGCTTCGTTATGCTACGCGAAACTACTATCTGCAGCAGCTGGGCCAATCTTATATGAGTCTACTAGCTGTCAATCTGATCATGAGTTTTTTACCGGGGATTAGCCTTGCAGGTCACTTAGGTGGTCTAGTTGGCGGAGCTTTAGGAGCTGTGATCTTACCAGTATCGGGAGAGCGCTACGCTTTTAGCAAGACTCAACGATTTTTAGCACTGGCAGCCTACCTTGGAGTAGCAGCTATTTTGATTTTTCTGACTTTTCAACGACCAATTTTTTAAGAAATGAATTCAAATACCGCCTTAAAAAGCGGTATTCTTTTTATAAATATGATTTTTATAAAGCAAGGAATTTTACTTTAAAGTGGCATAATATGGATAAATCAGGAATAAACTAGTAATATTTTTATCTCTACTTTTTCATCAATGTATGTTTTCTCTGTTTTCTATCTGTAAAAGGTATAAAAAAACATTTTTGTAAGCGCTTGCAAAAAGATCTAAAAAGGACTATACTAGAACTATAAACATCAGGGGTATCCCCCAAAAATAAAAAGGAGTTCATAATGAAGAAGACAATCTTTAAAATTGCCATTTCATTAATGGCAATTATGCTCTTACCTATCCAAGCTGTGCAAGCCTGTTGTGGCTTCATTATTGGTCGGCATTTGACTAAGGATGGATCAACACTTTTTGGTCGTACAGAAGACTATCCTTACTACCCGAATGGTGGCAAGCACAACAAAAATTATGTTGTTGTGGAAGCTAAGAAATATAAGGAAGGCGACCAGATTGTGGATGAGTCCAACGGTTTCACCTATCCACGTGCAGCCAGTGAAATGAAATATACTGCAACCTATGATTCTGCGCGTGGTGATGGTAGTAACGGTGCTTTTGGAGAACATGGCTTTAATGAAGCAGGTGTTTCTATGTCGTCCACAGTCACAGCAATTCCAAATAAAAAGGTTCTTGAGAAAGATCCTCTGAAAGCAGATGGCTTGGCAGAAGCTGCGATGTTAGATGTGGTTTTGCCTCGTGCCAAAACAGCTCGTGAAGCAATCGAATTGCTTGGAAAAGTCATTCAAGAAAAGGGCTCTGCTGAAGGAAATACAGTGGTGGTTGCCGATCAAAAAGAGACTTGGTACATGGAAATCTTGTCTGGTCACCAATACGTAGCCGTGAAAGTGCCTGAAGATAAGTACGCAGTATTTGCTAATACTTATTATCTTGGCCATGTAGATTTGAAGGACAAAGAAAATGTTATTGCTTCTGAAGATGTAGAGAAAGTAGCCAAAGAAGCAGGAAACTACAAGACAGATAAAGATGGTAATTTCCACATTGCTAAATCATATGGACCTGAAAAATACGCAGAAGGCGACCGTTCTCGTACGTATGCAGGAATCACACTGCTTGATCCAAAATCTAAAATTACTTACGAGGATGAGGAGTACGAACTTTTCCGCTCTCCAACAGATCCAAACAAGAAATTCACTCTTGAAGATGCCTTTGCTATGCAACGGAACCGCTTTGAACATTTAAATGGTCGTTTCGTACCGGATGATCAAATTGGCGTTAAGAAACAAGGTGATGATGGGGCAAATGATGCCGTTCGTAAAGATCAGTACAAATACGCTTTAGGTAATGAAAATGTTATTGATGCCCATGTCTACCAAATTGATCCGAAACTGCCAAAATCTTTCGGTGGTAAAGTTTGGCTCGGTTTGGGACCATCACGCAATACACCATATGTGCCTTTCTATGGTAACGTTCAGGATACTTACAAGGCCTTCAAACCACAGACAGCTACTTATGATCCAAACTCATGGTACTGGACAGTATGGCACATTGACCAAATGGCTATCAAGAACCAAGATATCTTTGGCAAGAGTGTTCAAGACCATTGGAAGATGATGGAAAAACAATTTATCGCTGATCAAGAGAAAAAAGATATTGAGAACTATTCACTGAAAGATCAACCAGATGCTGCGAAGGCTGCTGAAGGTAAAGTGACTAAAGATTCTCTTGAAATGTCAGATCGACTTTTCCAACACTTCAAGGACTATGAAAAGATGATGGAAAAACGTTTAGAAGCTGCTGGACGTAAGTCTGATCCTTATCGTGCTTCACAACCAGACGATAAACAAGATCCATCAACACCTGAAAAACCGGATACTCCGAAGCCACCACAAACTACGGATGATGCAAATAAAACTATCATTCCAGCACCAGATTATACTGCTGCTCCTCCGACACATGATATTCCTGCCAATGCAGAAGGCAATCCAAACAATCGCTTTGGATATGCAGCTAAAGCAAATGTGCAAGTTTTTGGACAACCAGCTGTTCGTACTGAAGTGCCTCAAGTACAAAGCCCGACTCCTCAAGTACCAAGTCAGGCTACACAAATAACAGTTGCGAATGCAGAAGGCAATCCAAATAATCGTTTTGGATATACGGCTAATTCTGATAATGGCAAAAATTTCAAGAATGTGGAAACTTTTGTTAATACCAAATGATTTCCCAATCAAAACAACAAGTGAAAAACACCTAGTAAATCTAGGTGTTTTTCTGTATAGTGTTAAAAGCTGATGCATCAGCTAATCTATTGCTTGTGCACTTCTATTATTTTTTCGTTTTCTTATCTAATTTTTTGCCTAAATCAATAATGTATTGCTTCAAATCATCCTTAACCTGAGGGTGTTTGAGGGCATAATCGATAGAAGTTTTCATGAAGCCAAACTTGTCGCCGACATCATAGCGGTCGCCTTTGAATTCACGGGCAAAAACGCGCTGAGTCTTGTTGAGGGTATCGATAGCATCAGTCAGCTGAATTTCATTACCAGCGCCGGGAGTTTGTTTTTCCAAGATCTCAAAAATTTCTGGCGTGAGCAGGTAGCGACCGATAATAGCCAAATCACTTGGTGCATCTTCTGGTGTTGGTTTTTCAACAAATTTTTCAACGCTGTAGCGACCATTGACGCCTTCGCCTTGCGGTGCAATAACGCCATAAGCAGAGACTTCTTCGTGAGGAACCTGCATAACTGCAATGGTAGACGCGTGGGTTGCTGCGTAGTCATCCATGAGTTGCTTGGTGAGTGGCACTGCCTTGTCATTGGTAATGTCCATCAAATCATCACCCAGCATGACCACAAAAGGTTCATTTCCGACAAAGGCTTTAGCTTGTAAAACAGCATCCCCTAGTCCACGTGGATGACTCTGACGGATAAAATGCAAGCCAATACCAGTGGTTTCATCCACCAACTTGAGCAGGTCGTTCTTGCCCTTTTCTTTGAGGTTATATTCTAGCTCAAAGTTGGAGTCAAAGTGGTCCTCGATGGAGCGTTTTGACTTCCCTGTGACAACTAGAATGTCTTTGATTCCAGATTTGAGAGCTTCCTCGACGATAAACTGAATAGTTGGTTTGTCAACGATCGGCAGCATTTCTTTGGCCAGTGCCTTAGTGGCTGGCAAGAAGCGGGTTCCGAGACCGGCTGCAGGGATGACTGCTTTTCTGACTTTTGGCATAAATTTCTCCTTTATAAAAAATACTATGAATTAAGACCACTCATTTTCAGCTTTGAATTCGTTATTCATCATATCATGAATAGCATCTTTGATATCATGGCCGTCATAGATGACCTTGTAAATAGCTTGGGTAATTGGCATGTAGACACCGAGCTCCTGAGCTAGTTCGTAGGCTGCCTTGGTGGTAGAGATTCCTTCGATAACCATGCCCATATTAGCTTCAATATCAGCCAGTTTTTCGCCGCGCCCCAGCGCATCTCCAGCCCGCCAGTTGCGAGAGTGGATAGAGGTTCCTGTGACAATCAAGTCGCCGACACCAGAAAGACCGCTGTAAGTCAGAGGGCTAGCTCCAAGTTTGACACCCAGTCGGGTAATTTCAGCCAGACCGCGTGTGATGATGGCAGCTTTGGCATTGTCACCATAGCCCAGTCCGTGGAGAGCTCCAGCTCCGACTGCAATGATGTTTTTGAGAGCACCTGCTGTTTCTACTCCGACGACATCGGTATTGGTGTAGAGGCGGAAGTAGTGGTTGCTGAAGAGCTCCTGCACATATTTAGCGGTTTCGAGGTCCTTAGATGCTGCGGTAATCAGGGTAATATCGCGGACGATGGTTTCCTCAGCGTGGCTAGGGCCTGAGACAACGACAATCTCGCTGCGCAGCTCTGCAGGGATTTCCTCTTCCAGAATAGTCGAAATCCGTTGGTGGCTGTTAGGTTCCAGTCCCTTGGACGCATGCATGATTTTTACCTTGTGATCCAAGGTTTGCGCAACTTGTTTGGCTACCAGACGGGTCACCTTGGTCGGCACGACAAAAAGTACAGCATCTACGTTTTCTAGAGCATCTTTCAAGTTATGATAAGCCTTGATTTCTTCGCTTAGAACAACATCTTTGAAATAGCGTTTGTTTGTATGCTGGTTATTGATCTCGTCAATCTGCTCTGAAATATTGCCCCAAATCCGGACTTCATGGCCATTATCATTGAGGACTTGCGATAGAGCCGTTCCCCAAGAACCGGGGCCAATCACAGCAATTCGTTGTTTATCCATCTTTTCTCCTTGTACGAGACCCACAAAAGGTCTCACTTGCTTTTAGAGTTATTTATTATATTGTACCATATAATAACTGAAATTTCTTACTTGACATTGTTTTTATGTGTGATATAGTAAGGAAGCTAAACAAAGTTAAAAATCTACGAGGAGGAATTATGTTCAGAAAAGCTTTATCAGCCTATAAATTATTTATCTTTTTATCTCTTCTGATGACATCGCTGATGCTGGCTAGCTCGCTGTTGCAGCCCCTGTATCTCAAAGATGTCTTGAATGCTCTTTTGGCAGGAAATCGGCAAGAAATCTATCGTTTGGGGGCCTGGTTGCTGGGCTTTGGTCTGGTTGGCCTGCTTGCTGGCGGGGCAAATGTGACCCTTGCAGCCTATATTGCGCAAGGTGTATCGTCAGATTTACGGGAAAAAACCTTTCGGAAAATCCAGACTTTCTCTTATGCCAATATTGAACAGTTCAATGCGGGGAATCTAGTCGTCCGCATGACCAACGACATCAACCAAGTACAAAATTTGGTCATGATGATGTTTCAGATTTTATTCCGCCTGCCTATTCTATTTTTAGGTTCCTTTATTTTGGCGGTGGTGACCATTCCCTCCCTGTGGTGGGTCATTGTCCTGATGGTCTTTTTGGTCTTCTTTTTGACAGGAGTGATGATGGGCTTGATGGGTCCACGCTTTGCCAAATTCCAAGTTCTCTTAGAAAAGATCAATTCGATTGCCAAAGAAAATCTGCGTGGCGTCCGTGTCGTCAAATCTTTCGTGCAGGAGAGAGAGCAGTATCAGAAGTTCACGCAAGTTTCAGATGAACTTTTGGAGCAAAATCTTTTTATTGGTTATGCTTTTTCGATCGTTCAACCGATGATGATGATCGTCGGCTACGGGGCTGTCTATCTGACCATGTGGCTCTTGTCTAGCATGATACAGATGGATCCAGGCTTGGTTAGCTCAATTGTCTCTTTCATTTCTTACTTGAATCAAATCATGTTTACTATCATCATGGTTGGCTTTTTGGGCAATACCGTTACGCGTGCAATGGTATCGATTCGGCGGATCAAGGAGGTCTTGGTTACAGAGCCAGCGATGACCTTCAAGAATGAAGCTGAAGAAGATTTAGAAGGTAGTCTGGTCTTTGACCATGTGACCTTTACCTATCCGACAGATACAGAGCCCATGCTCAAAGATATTAGCTTTGAAGTCAAGCCGGGAGAAATGGTTGGTGTTGTCGGAGCGACGGGAGCAGGGAAATCAACTCTGGCTCAGCTCATTCCACGCCTTTTTGATCCTCAGGAAGGTTCTATCAAGATTGGTGGCAAGGACTTGCGCGACATTAATGAAGCTTCGCTGAGAAAAAATGTCTCCATCGTTCTGCAAAAAGCTATTTTATTTAAGGGGACGATTGAGGACAATCTGCGTCAAGGAAAGCAAAATGCTAGTCTGCCAGAGTTAGAACAGGCGGCGCGAATTGCTCAGGCAAGCGAGTTTATCAATCGTATGGAAGACACCTACAACAGCCAAGTCGAAGAACGGGGAAATAATTTCTCTGGCGGACAAAAGCAGAGAATGTCCATCGCGCGTGGTGTCGTCAGCAATCCTAATATTCTTATCCTAGATGACTCGACTTCAGCTCTGGATGCCAAGTCCGAAAAGCTGGTCCAAGAGGCGCTGAACAAGGATTTGAAGGGAACCACAACCATCATCATTGCTCAGAAGATTAGCTCTGTGGTTCATGCGGACAAGATTTTGGTGCTAGATCAAGGGCGCTTGATTGGCCAAGGTAGACACGCAGACTTGGTTGCTACAAATGATGTCTACCGAGAAATTTATGAGACTCAAAAAGGAAAGGAGGACTAAGATGAAGACAGCAAAATTTTTCTGGCAATATTTCAAACAGTATAAACTGGCCTTTTTGGTCGTCATGATTATGATTGTCATCTCGACGGTTTTACAGGTTCTTTTTCCGATTTTTACAGGTCTAGCCATCAGTGAGCTGGTGGAGTTAGGCAGTGCCTTTGCGAGTGGCAAGCTTGCTTCAGGTGATGTTTCAGCCTTTGCCGCTTTCCAAGGAATCATGTGGAATTTAGCGCTGGCTTTCATCTTCCTTTCGCTATCTAGCTTGATCTACATGCTATTGATGAGTCGGATCATTTCCTACTCAACCAATGAAATGCGTAAGGGTCTCTTTGGAAAATTGGCTCGCTTGACCATTTCCTTCTTTGACCGCCATCAAGATGGGGATATCTTGTCGCGTTTTACCAGTGATTTGGATAATATCTTGCAGGCTTTCAACGAGAGTCTAGTCCAAGTGATGAGCAATATCGCTCTCTACATCGGCCTGATTATCATCATGTTTATGCGGCATGCGACCTTGGCTTGGGTGACGATTGCCAGTACGCCAGTAGCCATCATTGTTTTGGTGTCTATCGTCAAGCTGGCTCGCAAGTACACAGACTTGCAGCAAAAAGAAGTCGGTCAGCTCAATGCTTATATGGATGAGACGATTTCCGGCCAGAAGGTAGTCATTGTGCAGGGAATGCAAGAAGAAGTCATCAAAGGCTTTGTCCAGCAAAATGATAAGGTTCGGTCAGCTACTTTCAAAGGACGCGCTTTTGCTGGCTTGCTCTTTCCTGTCATGAACGGAATGAGCCTGATCAATACGGCTATCGTGATTTTTGTAGGTTCAGCCATTATGCTCAATGATCCTAATGTGAAGACCTCGGTAGCCATTGGTCTGATTTCAACCTTTACACAGTTTTCTCAACAATACTATCAGCCTATCATTCAGGTTGCGGCAAGCTGGGGAAGTCTGCAGCTGGCTTTCACTGGTGCGGATCGGATTCAGGAAATGTTTGATGCGCCTGAGGAAGTGCGTCCGCAGAATGCACCAGCCTTTACCGAGCTGAGAGAAGGCGTCGAGATAAAGCATGTGGATTTCTCTTATGTCGAAGGTAAGTCGATTTTGAAGGATGTTTCCATCTCAGCGCCAAAAGACAAGATGATAGCTGTTGTAGGACCGACAGGATCGGGCAAGACGACCATTATGAACCTGATCAATCGTTTTTACGATGTGGATAAGGGCAGTATCGAATTTGACGGGCGCGATATCCGAGACTATGACTTGGATAGCTTGCGCAGTCATGTAGGTATCGTTTTGCAAGATTCTGTCTTGTTCAGCGGAACCATTCGAGACAATATCCGATTTGGAGTACCGGATGCAAGTCAGGAGATGGTTGAAATCGCTGCGCGTGCTACTCATATTCATGAGTATATTGAAAGCTTGCCTGATAAATACGACACAATAGTAGATGATGATCAAAACATCTTTTCAACAGGTCAAAAGCAATTGATTTCGATCGCTCGAACCCTTTTGACGGATCCTCAAGTGCTGATCTTGGATGAGGCCACCTCCAATGTTGATACGGTAACCGAGAGCAAGATCCAGAGTGCAATGGAGGCCATTGTGGCAGGACGGACCAGCTTTGTCATCGCTCACCGCTTAAAGACCATATTGAATGCAGACCAGATTATTGTCTTAAAAGATGGGGAAGTCATTGAAAGAGGCAATCATCATGAATTGCTGCATCTAGGCGGCTTCTATTCTGAGCTTTACCACAATCAATTTGTATTTGAATAAATATATACAGAAGCGGAGGTATTTCATGAAGATGCCTTCGTTTTTGTTTTTGATATTCATTTATCTTGCCCTAAAAATTAGAAGCTAAAAAAGTCTGTCGTTTAGTCTCTGATTTATTAGGATTCAAGAAACGTTTTGCTTTTTCGCTTGATTATAATATAATAAACGTAAGTGAACTGTTAATAAGTATAGGTGACTAGGAGATGGGAATGGGATCAAGTAAGGGGAAAAAGAGGATTCAGACTTGCCAGAAATGTGCTCTCTGGTCTATTTTTGTGCTGGTAATCTGTTGCCTTACTTTTATTTATTCCAAGGCTAGTATGCCCGACAGCAATCAAATGAAAATCGGGGCGACCTATATGACCATGAACAATGATTTTTATCAAACCTTGAATGCTGAATTGGAGAAAAAAACCAATCAACAAGGGAGTCGGCTCTATGTTCGTGATTCGGAATTGGATGAGAAAAAGCAAAGCCAGCAAATTGCTTATTTTATCAAAGAGAAAGTGGATGTCATCGTCATCAATCCAGTAAAGAGTGACAGCCCGGATATCATCAGTGCTCTGAATGAAGCTAAAAAAGCTGGCATCCGCATTATCGTGGTAGATGCGCCAATGAGTAAGCAAGTAGCCGTTGACACGACGATCGTGTCGGATAACTATCAAGCAGGAGTTTTGATCGCTAAAGATATGATGGGGCGGCTTTCCGAGGCAGATATTCTCTTGCTTGAACACCAGAATGCCATCTCAGCTATGGATCGGCTACAGGGCTTTCTGGATACTATCAAGGGACATCCCAGCTATAGAATCGTTTCTCAGCTGGAGACTTTGGGACAGACCGAAGAAAGCATGCCCCAGGTCAAAAATGTCTTGGATAATGGCTTGGAATTTAATGTCGTCATGGCTCTCAATGACCGTGCAGCAATCGGTGCCTTGGCAGCAATCAAAGATCAAGGTGTCGCAGAAAAAATTTATATCTATGGGGTTGACGGCTCTCCAGATATTAAGAATTTTTTAGCCAATACGAATGACATTCAAGGAACGGTGGCCCAGTCGCCTATTCAGATGGGACGAAAGGTGGCAGAAGTGATTGAGCTGCTGCGGGAAAAGAAGTCCTGTGATAGACAGTATTTGATACCAGTCCGCTTGATAAACAAGGACAATATCAGCGAGTATACAGTTACAGGGTGGCAGTAATGAAACCAAACAAAAGCATTTTTTACAGTAAAATAGCTCTGATGGTCATCAATTTTATAGCCATTGTCTATAATGCTTCGATTTACCTTTTCGCAACTAATTATGTCGTAACAAGAGGCTTCAGTCACTCGCTTTTGGAACGCTTAGATGCCATTCCAGGATCTCCCAGTTTCATTTTTCTGATTTCCATTATCTTTTATGCTTGTCTATTGCTGGTGATGTACTATCGGGAAAAGCACCCTAATCAGCTATCCGTTTATGATAAGGTGACCATGATTGAGATTTTACTGATGCTGGTCATCTTTACTGCTTTGCATTCGTCCTACAATGGACTGATTCTTCTCGTTTTTGCAGATATTTTCTATGGATCTAAGGAGTTCAATGCCTCCAAGGATAAAAAATATTGGTTTTCCTTTATTATCTTGAGTTTCAGTATGTTACTATTGTCAAACTATGACCTGCTGTCGCTCTTTGTTAAATTGCCTTCATTGGATACCTATATTCGTTTTTATCCAGAATCTATACGTTTGCTGCTGCTTTTTGGTAAGAACTTTCTTTTCTCCCTCAATATTGTAGTCTTTATGATTTCCTTGCTCTTTTATATCATGTCGGCGATTACAGAGCGGCACCGGATTGAGGAGGAACTCCGCATGGCTTCCCAAGCCAATCGGGAGCTGAATAGCTATCTAGCCTTATCAGAAAAAATTGCTGAAGACCGAGAAAGAAAGCGGATTGCCAGAGAGATTCATGATACACTGGGTCATGCCCTGACGGGGATCTCAGCGGGAATTGATGCCATCAAGGTATTAGTAGATATTGATACCGAGCGGGCCAAGGAGCAGCTCAACAATGTCTCGGTCGTCGTTCGCGACGGGATTCGGGATGTTCGAGGTTCGCTCAATAAAATGCGGCCGGGAACTTTGGAGAATAATAGTTTGAAAGAGGCTTTGCTAAAGATCATCCGAGAGTATGAAGCCATTTCCAACTTGGATATCCATTTTCTTTATGAATGGGATACGATCGATTTAGATATTGCCAAAGAAGATATTGTGTTTCGCATCGTGCAGGAATCAATTACCAATTCTGTGCGTCACGGGCACGCCAAGACCGTTTGGATTGAGTTGTTAGAAAAAGAAAATTATATTATGACCATTCGAGATGATGGTGTAGGTTTTGATGAATTGCATTATGGCTATGGCTTGAAGCAAATGCAGGAACGGTTGGCTATTATCGGTGGGAAGGTTCATTTTGAAAATCGAGATGGCTTTTATACCTACATTGAAATCCCCAAAATAGGAGGTTGGAATGATTAAAGTTTTAATTGCAGACGATCAGGCCTTGATTCGTGAGTCTCTGCAAATCATCCTGTCCGCTCATGCTGACATCGAGGTAGTCGGGACAGTTGGAGATGGCAAGGAAGTTTTGGAAAAGCTTCATCGGGTACGTCCAGATGTAATTTTGATGGATATCCGCATGCCGATCATGGACGGTGTACTCTGTACCAAGGCTGTCAAGGAACAGTATCCGGATGTTAAGATTATCATTCTGACGACCTTTGACGACGATGAATTTATCTTCTCTGCTCTCAAATACGGTGCGTCTGGTTATATTCTCAAAGGGGTTTCGACAGAAGAGCTTCACGAAGCCATTCAGACAGTCTATCGGGGTGGAGCTATGATTAATCCTAATATTGCCACCAAGGTCTTCAAAATCTTTTCACAGATGGCCCAGTCCAACTTTGCTATCACGGTGTCAGAGGAAAATGTAGAGGATATGAGCCGGACGGAGTGGAAGATTATCCAGCAGATTGGCTTTGGGATTTCTAATAAGGAGATTGCAGCCAAGCTTTATCTGTCGGAAGGGACCGTGCGCAACTACTTATCAGGGATTCTATCTAAACTGAATCTGCGCGACCGGACTCAGCTGGCTATCTGGGCCGTGCAGACCGGAGTCACCCAGCGAGACTTTAGCAAGGGAAGTGATAAATGAAGTGGCGACTTAGACATTTGGTTGTTCTTGTTTTGGTTCTTGTTTCAGGCATTTTAAGCTTTGCTCTCTGGTCGTCTAGTCATGAAAAAGTCCTACGCATCGGTGTCTATGCGGGCTCTAGCTGGGATGTTCCAAATAGTCGTGAAAACAAGGCCTTGGACAGCCTGATTAAAAAATTTGAAAAGACACATCCCCATGTCAAGGTCGTCTACGAAAGCGGGATTCCCAAGAAGGATTATGCCGACTGGCTGGCAGAGCAAGTCTTAAAGGGCGAACAGCCGGATCTTTTCATGGTACCGGAAAACGACTTTAGCATGTTGGCCTCGGCTGGTGCCCTCAAATCCTTGGATACCCTCCTAACGGATGATGAACGGACAGCCTTTTATCCCGTCGCTTATAAAGCTGGACAATATCAGGGAGTCAGCTATGCTCTTCCAGTCGAGAGCAATCCTATCATGATGTGTGTCAATAAAGACCTGCTTGAAAAAGAAGGAATTAGCATTCCTGAGTCAGGTTGGACACTGGCGGATTTCTATGAGATTTGCAAGAAAGTAACCAAGGATACCAATGGCGATGGCGTGGTGGACCAGTACGGTATAACAGATTACACTTGGCAACAAGCTCTGGTAGCTTACGGCGGCCATCTGACCGATAAATCCGGTATCAATGTAGACAGCTCAGAGATGCACCAAGCCTTGGCCTTTATGAGCAAGCTAGACATGCTCAGCCAGCACTATAAGGTGACTTCTCATGACTTTGATGAGGGACGGGTGGCCTTCTATCCCATGAGTCTGGCCCAGTATCGGACCTACAAGCCTTATCCTTATCATGTTGCCAAATATTCTAGCTTTTCTTGGACCTGTATCCCGATGCCGACAGCCAATAGCAAGGTGATGGGAACGCAGGTCAAGACTTCCCTCTTTGGCATGTCTTCCAACACTAAGCAAGAAAAGCTGGCTTGGGAATTTATGCTCTTGCTGTCACAAGACAAAGAAAGTCAGCAGACCTTGTTTGAAAAATCGCAGGGGACCTCAGTTTTACCATCTGTGGTGAAAAGTCAACAGGTTAGAGAAATCTTACAAGCTGATGATTTTGGCTTGGATTCCTTGACTTCTGAGAGGCTAGATAGTATGATGGAGCGTTCTATCATAGATATTGGACAAGAAGTTGATCGGCAGACCTTGGAAAGGCTTGATTATTTGATTAAGGAAGCTCTGGGCAATCAAGAAATTGACAGTGCCCTTCCAAGTATTCAAAAAGAAATTGAAAGCAGATAAGTGTCTGCTTTTTTTATTTCTAATTAAGTCAGAAAGAGAGCCGCGGATGACTAGACCAATATGACATTTGTCACATCTAAACTCACATTTGTCATCTTTTCAAAGTGACATTTGACAATAGGGAAGCGATTTCATTTTGTGTACAATAGAATCAAGAAAATAAGGAGGCAGGAAAAATGAAATATCTTGTACTGGTCAGTCATGGGGGGCTAGCTGAAGGCGTACAAAGCTCCTTGAAGATGTTTGCTGGCGATAAAACAGACCAAATTATCGCTGTGGGTCTGAAAGAGGGAAAATCAGTTGATGATTTTGCTTTTGATTTCCGTCAAGCCTTGGCAGGTTTGGAAGCAGATGATTCTGTCTTGGTTTTAGCAGATATTGTGGGAGGAAGTCCTCTGACAACAGCGGCTAGTGTCCTAGCGGAATTGGGCAAATTAGATTCGGCAGTCATTCTTGGAGGGCTGAATCTGACGATGGGGCTCACTGGCCTTGTGATGAAGGACATGCTGGAAGGCAAAGACCTTGCACAGACGATTCTTTCAGAAGCGACGGCAGCCTTGCAGGAGTTTGAAGTCTCATCAGACGATGATGATGAGGACGACGATATTTAAAAAGTTATTCATTTACTAAATTAGATAGGAGATTCAAAATGGTAGTAACATTTGTACGGATTGACGACCGCATGATCCACGGTCAAACTGTCACTCGTTGGGCTAAGGAATATCCTTGCGATGGCTTGATTGCAGTCAATGATGCGGCAGCCAGCAACAAAGTTTTGATTCAAGCCTACAAAGGGGCTTCTGACAAGAAAACTTTCGTTTGGACCAAGGAAGCCTTCAAGGAAAAATCTGGCAAGGTAACCGAGTCTGATAGCCGGTATTTCTTGATTACTAAAAACCCGATTGATATGAAAGAAATCTTGGTGGACCAAGGCTATGTGCCGGGCAATGTCAAAGAAATCATCGTTGGTCCTGCCAATGACCGTCCGGGATCTGTTAAGCTGGGCAACAATCAATCCATCACACAAGAAGAAGCTGAAGCGATTGAAGCGATTGAAAAAGCAGGCTACAAGGTAAAATTCCAGCTGCTTCCAGACGTTTCCATCGGCTACTGGAGTGATTTCAAATCTAAATTTGGTTTTTAAACAGGAGCAGAAGTTAAGCAGTGCAAAGTTTTGGACTTTCGATAGCCTTGCCAGGCAAGGTCTGTTTGAGGGATTTGGAACCGAGCTCCTGCTACTGCTCGATCTTACTTAAAGGAGAAAGATTATGACAATTTCTTGGTTGCAAGCCGCAATCCTCGGTATCTTTGCTAGTTTGTCTTCTATGCCGGGTATGGGTGGCTCAAGTATTGGTAACTATACACTTGGACGTCCGCTTGTCGGAGGACTCGTCTGTGGTTTAATTTTAGGAGATGTGAGCCTCGGGATTATCTGTGGGGTAGCCATGCAGTTGGTGTATATCGCACTGGTAACCCCTGGCGGTACTGTTTCTGCCGATGTCCGTGCAGTTTCTTATATCGGTATTCCTTTGGCAATGGTTGCGATCAAATCACAAGGGATTTCAGATGCTCAGCAGGCTGCTGACTTTGCAAAATCAATGGGTGTGCTGGTTGGTACACTAGGAACCGTTCTCTTCTACGGAACAGCAACGATGAACTTGGTATGGCAACACATGGGCTGGAAAGCAGTCGAACAGGGAGAATACAAAAAATTGTATGCAGTTGACTGGTATCTGCCATGGGTTTCCCACTTCCTCTTCTCTTTCTTGCCAACACTGATTCTTTGCCGTTACGGTGCTGATGCCGTTACAGCTCTGAAAGATGCCCTCCCAATGGATGGTCTACCAATGAAAACCCTCTTCACAGTAGGTTCTCTCCTCCCATGTGTCGGTATTGCGATTCTCTTGAAACAAATCGTTGAAAAGGTGACAGACTTTGTCCCATTCTTCGTTGGCTTTACCTTGGCTGCCTCACTTGGCCTCAACCTTGTGTCTAGTGCAGTTGTATCACTGATCTTTGCCCTGCTCTTCTATGAAGTACAGATGGCGAAAAATGTCAAAGCTAGTGCTGTGGCAGTAGGTGATTTTGACGATGATGACGAGGAGGATATCTAAAATGGCAACTAAAAAAATATCTAAAAAAACACTGACCAAATCATTCCACCACTGGTACTATGGTCACTTGACCTGCTTCTCTCAAGAGCACATGCAGACTTTTGGTTACTTGACTTCTATGCTGCCAATCGTGGAAGAATTGTACGATACGAAAGAAGAGCAAGCGCGTTCTATGCACACTTATACAGCCTTCTTCAACACGGAACCTCAGCTGGGTACTTTGGTCGTTGGGATCACAGCTGGTTTGGAAGAAGCGCGTGCCAATGGTGCAGAAGCAGTAAATGATGAAACCATCAACGGACTTCGGGCTGGCTTGATGGGGCCGGTTGCCGGTATTGGTGACTCTCTGATCGTTGGAACCTTGATTCCAGTTATTTTGGGGATCTCAATGGGGCTTTCAAATGGAGGCTCACCTGTCGGTGCTATCTTCTATATCCTAGTTTGGAATCTGCTGGCTTATTTCGGTATGCGTTTCGCTTACTTTAAAGGCTATGAATTGGGAGACAAGGCCGTTGAATTTCTAGTAGGAGAACAAGGGCAAGCTATCCGTAAATCTGTTGGGATTGTCGGTGGAATGGTTATCGGTGCTGTTGCAGCAACTTGGGTACCTATCAAAACTGCCTTCCAATTGACCAATCCGGGTGAAAAAGAGCCTTACCTTGTCCTGCAAGACAAATTAGACGGTGTTTATCCAGGCCTCTTGACAGCTGTCTTTATCGTATTTTGCTGGTGGCTCATGGCCAAGAAGAACCTTTCTCCAATCAAAGTGATGCTCATTCTAGTTGTTATCGCCTTCCTTGGAGTACTGGCTGGCTTCTTTAACCCAGGTCTCCAATATTAAGAAAAGAGGGAAAATCATGACAGAACAAGAATTGATTCAAGGCTATGAAACAGAAATTCAATACCAGAAGCATATGATTGAAAATCTCGGACGCTGGTTTAGTCTTTTCTTTACCATTGCCAGTATCGGTTTTGTCCTGATCTATCTCTTCCATCGAACCAATCTGCTTCTGTTCATCGTAGGAGTCATCTTAGCTATTTTGGGAATTCTTGTCATGCTGGTCTTTGGCTATGGCATCTACAAGGGTAGACTAAATTTGCAAAAGGTTATTGATGATTTTGAAGAGAAACTGAAGTTAGCTCAATAATATTTCCAATTAATTTCCCCCAAAAACTTTGTCATTCGGCAAAGTTTTTTCTTGACTATTTCTGACCAAGTGATACAATATTAACTATAGATTAGCACTCGATGTCATAGAGTGCTAAAATTCAATCTTTGGAGGAAAAAGATGTTAAAACCATTAGGTGACCGTGTGGTCTTAAAAGTAGAAGAAAAAGAACAGAAAGTTGGTGGCTTTGTCATTGCTGGTGCAGGACAGGACGCGACAAAAGAAGCAAAAGTTATCGCAGTCGGCCAAGGGATCCGTACGTTGAACGGAGAGCTGGTTGCACCAAGTGTCAAGCCAGGTGATAAGGTTTTAGTTGAAAGCCATGCTGGCATTGAAGTCAAAGATCAGGATGAGAAATTCTTGGTTGTTGGAGAAGCAAGCATTCTTGCAATTGTGGAGTAAAAATCTAAGAAAGAGGTTTAAAAATGGCAAAAGATATTAAATTTTCATCAGATGCACGCAGTGCAATGGTTCGTGGTGTGGATATTCTAGCAGATACTGTCAAAGTAACCTTGGGCCCTAAAGGTCGCAATGTCGTTTTGGAAAAATCTTTTGGTTCACCCCTCATCACCAATGACGGTGTGACCATTGCCAAGGAAATCGAACTGGAAGACCATTTCGAAAATATGGGCGCTAAGCTGGTGTCAGAAGTTGCTTCAAAAACCAACGATATCGCTGGAGATGGAACAACGACTGCTACTGTATTGACCCAAGCTATCGTTCGTGAAGGAATCAAAAATGTGACTGCGGGTGCCAACCCAATCGGTATCCGCCGCGGAATTGAAGCAGCAGTTGCGACTGCTGTCAGCGCTCTGAAAGAAACTGCGATTCCAGTTTCTAACAAGGAAGCAATTGCTCAGGTTGCTGCCGTTTCTTCTCGTAGCGAAAAAGTCGGCGAGTACATCTCTGAAGCTATGGAAAAAGTTGGCAACGATGGCGTTATCACTATCGAAGAGTCCAAAGGGATGGAAACAGAGCTGGATGTCGTAGAAGGAATGCAGTTTGACCGTGGCTACCTGTCTCAATACATGGTGACGGATAGTGAAAAAATGGTGGCTGATCTGGACAACCCTTATATCTTGATTACAGATAAGAAAATTTCTAACATTCAAGAGATTCTGCCATTGTTGGAAAGTATTTTGAAAACCAACCGTCCGCTCTTGATTATTGCGGATGATGTAGATGGTGAAGCTCTGCCAACACTGGTTCTTAACAAGATTCGTGGTACCTTTAATGTAGTGGCTGTTAAAGCACCAGGTTTCGGTGACCGTCGTAAGGCTATGCTGGAAGATATTGCCATCTTGACTGGTGGTACAGTGATTACAGAAGATCTTGGTCTGGAGCTCAAAGATGCGACTATTGAAGCGCTCGGACAAGCTTCTAAAGTCACTGTTGACAAGGATAGCACTGTAATTGTGGAAGGCTCTGGCAATCCAGAAGCTATTGCCAATCGTGTGGCCGTTATCAAATCTCAAATCGAAAGCACAACTTCTGAGTTTGATAAAGAAAAACTGCAAGAACGTCTGGCTAAATTGTCCGGTGGTGTGGCGGTGATTAAGGTCGGTGCTGCAACCGAAACCGAACTTAAAGAAATGAAACTCCGCATTGAAGATGCCCTTAATGCGACTCGTGCCGCAGTAGAAGAAGGAATCGTGTCAGGTGGTGGTACAGCCTTTGTTAGCGTATTGGATGCAGTAGCTGCTCTCGAATTAACAGGTGATGAAGCAACAGGTCGTAACATCGTCCTCCGTGCCTTGGAAGAGCCTGTCCGTCAAATCGCTTTGAATGCAGGATTTGAAGGCTCTATCATCATTGACCGCCTGAAAAACTCTGAAGCTGGTACAGGCTTTAATGCTGCGACTGGCGAATGGGTCAACATGATTGAAGCTGGAATCATTGACCCAGTTAAGGTGACGCGCTCAGCCTTGCAAAATGCCGCTTCTGTAGCTAGCTTGATTTTGACAACAGAAGCTGTTGTAGCCAATAAACCAGAACCTGCGCCAGCAGCACCAGCTATGGACCCAAGCATGATGGGCGGCATGATGTAAGATACATCGAAGAAAGTACAACTTTTTTGAAATCAATAAAGTAAAAAAGACTTCAAACTATTGATCAAAAACAATGGTTTGAAGCCTTTTTGTTGTGCGGATAATGAAATGAAAAAGCCTTGGATTCCAAGGCTTTTTAGTCATACTTTCTATGCCCCCTGCATGAATTTGTAAGAACTTTTCATATTGAAAATAAACAAAAATGTTGAAATATAGCTGATTTTAGGGAAATACTTTTAGGTATTTTCAATGTCAGGATTTAAAAATGGGGCAAAAGTGGGGCAAAAACAAATTAACGAAAAAAATATCGAGTTCGTGCATCAAGTAAATGATAAATTGCAAGAATAAGTGCAACATTTACTCGAACTCATCCTCTAGAGCTTCACTAGCAGTTCTGTAAGCTAAACATTTTCGTGGTCGGTGATTGATATCATATAAAGCCTTGGTTCCCAAAGCTTTTTTATGTTATAAACTCATTAAAAGAACCCCCAGTTAGATTTGGAATATTTTTTATTCTGTGTCACATAAAAATAAATAAAATGACTGGCTATAGCTAGAGCAAAAATGGTTGTTATACTCACTACTATTATAGGATTAGAAGCAAAGATTAAAGAAAGAATCAAGGCAGCCAGATAGAGTGTCGCTTGGACACAGTAGTAACTTTTCGAATAGCTAAGATAGTGTTTGTTATAGGGTCCATTTACTAGGACAGCAGCTTGAAAGAGGCCAAATCCGATATAAAAGAAGCTGGTTGCAAAGAGAAGATTAGCTTCAGGATTCAGAAGAAAACTCATCGAAACGGTCATCATAATAAGTCCAATGAAAATAGGATAGTGACTGTAAATTAGAAATAGTCCCTTTTGATTAGATTTTTCATCAATAGCATGGTCGAATTGACCAAAATAAAACAAGAACAGAGAAAGCATAATAATGAAATAAAGAACCGAATAAATCGAGAAATTCTCGATTGTAAAGAAGTTAGCTAGCTCCATAATCATCTCTCCAAACGTAATAATGACAAGAAGGGAGATGCGCTCGATTAAATGGGGGAGATTTACCTGGTAATGCTTATCTTTACTAAGCAAGATAATTGGCATAATAAATGTTAGCAGAATACTAGCAAATAAGACAGAGACTCCAACGTAAATAGGAAGAAGAGCTGCTAGATAGACTCCTAAACTTCCTAGACCTGTTATCCATAGAAAACCTTTGATACTTTCCCGTTCAACATTATCGGTTGATTTTCTAAAAAATTCAACCAGATATTGTAAAAATAAGGTAAAGGTTAATGTACCAACAGCCCAACAAAGATAATGAAAATATTGTTGCCAATCAGGTCCAATCATATTGGCTATAAAGAGTAAAAGTCCCATTTTGATAAACATGATTACCATGTTAAATAAAGAGTTCTTTCCATAGCGATTGGTATAAACGGTTTGAATCATCCATGAATCAGTGAGAACCAAGACAGCCATGAAAAAATCAAGGAAAGAATTCCAAGTCAAAATACCGTTATGAAGATGCTCAATTAAAGTAGTTACTTTTGAAATTGCAAAACAAAAACTAAGTCATAAAAAAGTTCTGAAAATTCTACACGTTTATGTTTAATAAGAGTTGTCATCTTAAGACCTTTCTATTTTAGAAGTACAATTTATTATAACAGAAAATGGTAATAAAAAAAAAGGAGATGCTTAAATAACTTCATGTGACGCGAATTGTCAAAACCTTGGAGCACATTTACCTCATGTACCAACTCACAGGCAGAGTGTTTGATGATTGATAATGAAGAATAAGATTTTACAATAGAAAAGCGAGGATATCCTCGCTTTTTTTATTTAATCTAATAGCTCCTTATTTTCAATTAAGAGCTCTAGTGGAGATTTATCTCTTGCTTCAATAAAACCAGGTTCATATTGGGTATGAAGTGTTCTTTTCTGAGAAGTTGGATCAATATACAACTCTTTTCCATCTTCTGTGTATAGTTGGTTGCCTCTTGTTAGGTAAAGTAAATCCTCTAAGTACTGTCCATCAGTATGTAGGAAATGCTCGATGTATTTGACAGCTTTTAAGATTTCACTTACTTTATCAGAGTATTCATTAGATTCAAGAACACTCTTTTCTAACTCAATCTCTTTACTCGTTCCAAAGAGTTGGGTTGGAGTTGCATTAAAATATTCTGCTATCTTATCCAAATTTGCAAAGGTAGGATAGCTTTTTTGTTTTTCGTAATCAGAGATGGACTGTTTACCGATTCCTAAATCTTCAGCTAGTTGAGTTTGGCTTACCCCTTTTTCTATGCGTAGTCGTGCCAAATTGGGTCCAAAATTTTGAATAATAAAGGTCATGGGAAACTCCTATTTTTATTTTTAACTTATTTTATCACCTAAAAACTTACAAATCAAGTTTTTAGTTGACTTGCCCAAATATTTTTTATAAAATATATTTATAACTTAGAAATAAGTTATAAATGATAAAAAATAGTTCATAAGTTTAGGGACAGTGAGTGAGGAGGAAGTTGAGGACGAGACTATGACTTATGACTATTCGAAGCCTTGGAGCTAGAAATTGTGTGGACAAGGACAAGGGACGAGCCTGACGGGAAGTCAGGCGAAGTCCTGCAGACTGCCGTCCAGACAATTTCTAGCCAAGCAAAAGCTGGCTATTCTAACAGCCAGCAAAAAGGGACACTTAGGGCAACGCCCAAAGAACGACGGAACGAGCAATCGTTGATTTGACGGTGTTTCTGAAACCTAAAAAATCTAAAAGAAGGGGGGACAATTTTGTTGGTTTC
Organism: Streptococcus sp. 27098_8_113; assembly: GCF_041432545.1. Classification (NCBI taxonomy): domain Bacteria; kingdom Bacillati; phylum Bacillota; class Bacilli; order Lactobacillales; family Streptococcaceae; genus Streptococcus; species Streptococcus sp. 27098_8_113. The sequence continues at coordinate 35,484 of NZ_JAPVZU010000001.1, forward strand.
TATACAAGATTTAAGAAGTATTCAAGAACGATGTGATGTAGGAGAATTAGTACAGCGGTTAGATGTCAGTATTGATAGATTAACGGTTATCTGGGATACAGACATTGGTTCCCTAAGACAAATTTTTAAAAATCTGAAACAGGCAATAAGTACAAGAGTTGATTCATTTGAAATACATGATAACGTACGAGATGATGTATTTACTTTAGCTAAAGATTTTAATGAGTATGATTCAATCAATATTATATTTTTTCAATTATCCACTTATGGAAATGAACAATTGATTCGAATTGATTTCAATCCTAATACTTTAAAAGAATTTGATGGAATGAAAGTATGGAGGCAATTAATGTACTTTGCTAGATTGAATTCATTGACAGTACGTTTGTCTCGTTTTGATTTGGCATTTGACATTTTCAATAGGCCTGAAATCGTTAATTTGCAACATATTAAAGGTGGTGTTACACATAAGGTCTTCTATGGTAGAGGGGGTGAATTAGAGACGAAATATTGGGGTTCTAGCGGTAGTAATGTACAAGTTAGGTTATATGATAAGAATAAAGAAATCATTGCTCACAAGCGCGATGAGAAGCTAGATTTGGCTGTAAATCCGTTTTGGTGGAGACTGGAATTCCAACTTAGAACCAAAGCGATTGGTGAGGAGATGGTCCAAGATGTTATGAATCGACTTGATAATTTCGGATTTTATAAGCTAGAACATATTCGAGTGGAGCAAAGAGCATTTACAATTATCTTTCTCAACAATCCTGAACTGTTATCATTGGCTTTTCCAAATTTAAAATCAGACAGCATCAAAAAGAAAAAAACAAGAGTCCGCAAACTATTGAGAGAAGAAACGAACCAATTTGCGGAAGAATTAAAAGAAGTATTAATACAGAATCTCCCTAAATTAAATGCAGAATTACAACTACTTGTAGGCGAGTTTCTGAATTTAGAAAATAAATAAGGAGGATAACTATGGACAATAATTTAATTAGTAACAAAGAATTAATTGAAATGGGCTATCGCCCTCATACAGCAAATGATATCATTCATCAGGCAAGAGAATTACTTGTCTCACGAGGCTATACATTTTATAATCGCAAACGTTTGATGGTTGTTCCAAAAAGTGTTGTAAATGAGATTCTAGGAACTGAGGTGGCGTAATATGGCAAGTGTTCGTTATCGAAAGCGAGGAGATAGTAATTTATGGACCTATGAAATTCGTAGCGAAGGGAAAACTGTTGTTCATAATAGCGGTTTTAAAACAAAAAAACTTGCAGAGTCAGAAGCTGAACCGATTCTGCAAGAACTTCGTTTAGGAAAAAGAATTTCTAGAGATATTTCTCTTGTAGATCTGTATCAAGAATGGCTTGAACTAAAAATTCTACCGAGTAGTAGGTCGGAAGAGACAAAGAAAAAATATCTTCTCCGTAAAAACACAATTGAAAGATTATTTGGAAATAAAAAAGTCACTCAAATTCGTGCGAGTGAATACCAAAGAATTATGAATAAGTATGGACAAACAGTTGGTAGAAATTTTCTTGGTAGATTGAATACTGGGATTCATCAGAGCATCGCAATTGCAGACAAAGTTCTAATAGATGATTTTACACAACATGTCGAGTTATTTTCATCCAAAGAACAACAGATGACAGAAGAGAAATATTTACATACAGAAAAGGACTATCTGGATTTACTTTTAGCAGTAAAGAGAAAATTTGATTACCAACGTTCAATTGTTCCTTATATTGTCTATTTTCTATTAAAAACAGGCATGAGGTTTGGAGAGTTAATAGCGTTAACTTGGAATGAAGTTGACTTTGACAGAGGACTGCTAAAAACATATAGGAGGTTTAATACCCTTTCTCATAAATTTGTCCCTCCAAAAAATAAAACGTCTATTCGGATGGTACCGATAGACGAAGAATGTATTAAGATATTACAAGTCCTAAAAATTGAACAGGAGAAGGCTAATAAAGAGCTAGGAATCAAGAATAGGTATAAAATGATTTTTCAGCATTATGGATATATTCACTTGGTACCAGATATTGCAAGTGTCAATAAAGCTTTGAGTGTTCTCTTAAATGAGTTGAACATTTATCCAATTATCACGACAAAAGGCTAGCTCTCTATGCTCCAAAGATGTTGACCTTGGAGTTATCGCAAAAATTTTAGGGAATCGAGATATTTCAAGGTTAGTGGAAGTATAGGCTCATACTTTAGAGGAGAAAATTTTCAAATCAGAGATGTTCGCAAAGATTGCTCATAAAAAATGTGGGGCAAATGATGGGGCAGAATGATTTCAGAGCAAGTAAAAAAGCCTACAGAATAGGCTTTCTTAGTCATACTTTCTATGCCCCCTGCAGGGCTCGAACCTGCGACCCATAGATTAAGAGTCTACTGCTCTACCAACTGAGCTAAGGAGGCAAGAGAAAAAGCTGTATTGGTGCCGGACCTTCACGATTTGTATTGAACCCGCGCAATTAAGCAGGTGGGCAACTCGCTCTAACTGAAGCTGCTTCCGCGTGACACGGCTTGCACGCTGTTAGAAGTCTTTTGTTTCCCTAATAATACAAAAAATAGTCGGTCAACACTTAAGTGTGAAGTCGTACACCACAGCGTTTCTATAATTATAATACCATAAATTTTGAAAAATTCAAGAGAAAAATGTGATTTTTTGCAAACGATGCCATCATTTTTTTAAGTCATCGATCTTATTCTTGGTCAATCCAAGGGCTCGCTCGTATTTGCCATTTTCATTGGGAGTGAAATAATCGGCATCTTTTATCTTGTCAGGTAGATAGTCCTGCTTGACCCAATTGCCAGGATAGGAGTGAGGGTAGAGATAGTCCTTTGCATTGCCCAATTCCTTGCTGCCGGCATAGTGGCCGTCGCGTAAGTGGCGGGGAATAGGCAGGTTTCCATTCTTTCGTAAGTCAGCTAAGGCCTTGTCCATGGCCACATAGGCTGAATTGGACTTGGGAGATAGAGCCAGATCAATAACAATATTGGCAATGAGGATACGGGCTTCAGGAAAGCCGATCCGTTGGGCAGCTTCCAAAGCTGTAACGGTATGGACTTGTGCGTCAGGATTTGCCAGGCCAATATCCTCGTAAGCAATAACGGTCAAGCGTCGAGCTAGGCTAGGCAAGTCTCCTGCCTCAACGAGGCGAGCTGCGTAGTGGAGACTGGCATTGACATCGGAGCCACGGATGGACTTCTGCAGGGCAGAGAGGACATCGTAATGGCCGTCCCCGTCCTTATCCATGGTGATATAGCTCTTTTGCAGGCTGTTTTCCATGACATCGAGCGTGATGTGACGGATGCCCTTGCTATCTTCTGGTGTAGAAAGCACGGCTAGATCCAGCGAATTATAGGCGGAGCGTAGGTCTCCGTTGGTAGAGATAGCAATGAAATCCAGAGCTTCATCGTCTAGCTCCACTGGGAAATCAAATCCTCGCTCCTTATCCGTCAAGGCTAGCTGAATGGCTGTCCGGATGTCGTCGTTGCTGAGGGGCTCAAGCTCAAATATCTGAACCCGGCTGCGAATAGCGGGAGTGACAGAAAAGAAAGGATTTTCCGTCGTCGCCCCAATCATGATGACCAAACCGCTTTCTAATAGCGGCAGCAGGAAGTCTTGCTTGGTCTTGTCCAAGCGGTGAATTTCATCCAGCAGGAGTACCAGTCCACCGGAAAATTTCGCTTCTTCAGCGATTTCCTGCAGGCGCTTCTTGCTATCTACGGTGGCGTTAAAGGTCCGAAAGGCAAACTTGGTTGTGCCGGCAATAGCTGAGGCGATGGAGGTTTTGCCGATGCCGGGTGGCCCGTAGAGAATCATCGAGGACAGGCGGTTGGCTTCAACCATGCGGCGGATGATTTTCCTGGGTCCGACCAGATGCTGTTGGCCGATGATCTGATCAATGCTGGTCGGTCTCATGCGTAGGGCGAGGTTTTCTGGCATAAGATTTCCTTTCTGCAAGTGTTTTTCTTAGCTTTTTGTGTTACTATTATAGATAGTAATATTTTATCACAATGAAAAGAGGAAATCATGGCTAAGTACGGTTTTTTAGATATATTAGATGAAGAAGTGGAGAAGAACTTTCCTTTTGACTATGAGATTAACTGGGACAAGAAGAACCACGTAGTAGAAGTGGCCTTTCTCCTTGAGGTGCAAAATCCAGGCGCGATTGAGACGGTTGATGCTGAGGGCAATGCCTCGGCTGAGGATATTTACTTTGAGGAAGCTGTGCTTTTCTACAATCCGGCCAAGTCTCATTTTGAGGCTGAGGACTATCTGGCAGTCCTGCCCTATGAGCCTAAGAAGGGGCTGTCACGGGAGTTTCTGGCTTATTTCGTGGATTTCCTAACCCAAACAGCTGAGTTTGGCCTAGATGCACTCATGGACTTCTTAGCAGATCCAGAGGCAGCAGAGTTTGAGATAGCTTGGAATGCTGAGGCTTTTGAAAATGGCAGAGCTGACTTGGCTGAAACGGAGTTTTATCCTTATCCGAGGTATTAGAGAATGACGGATTGTAGATTAGGAAGTATTAATGCGACATTGCTTGTGATAGATATAGAGAAATCACGTTTTTTTTATGAGAGCTTATTAAACTTAAAAGTTCAACATGAATTTCATGATGGTAGATTCATATGTTATAGCTGGGGGAATTCTGATGAGGTTATTCTAAGAATTAGTCAAGTAGAGGACGAAGAACTAGCATCCTTACCGAAACCTTTAGGAACAGGGGTAGAATTTATTTTAAATGTTGGTAGGGGTTACCAGTATGCTCCTGGTCCATTTGAAAAGCATGGTTATCCTTTTATCTGGGATGGTTGTCTTGTGGCTTATGATCCTGATGGATACAAATGGATGTTAGCAGGCTGATTCATAACCTAAATAACTAATCCAAATGTACAAAAGGAGAAGAAATGAAGAATCTATTGAGTCGAAGTTTCGAGTTTTCTGGCTGCAAGATTGCTTTGCTCTGTGATGATACGTTGCTCACCATCTGACGTGATGACAAGGAAAATATCCCGTGGCCCAATATGTGGGAACTGCCAGGTGGTGGAAAGAGTGTCAGGGAAAATCTGATATAGTTTTGCTTTACAAGAATATCCTTTCAAGGGTATTCTTTTTATTTTGTCCCAAAATAATTGATTTTGTCCCAAAAATATAGTATTATTTGTGTAAGGAGGAATGAATCATGAAAAAATCAGATGTTCTTGATTTAATAAAGTATCATTATGAGGGCAGAGAGACAGAATTTAGAAATCAATCTATAGCAATTGCTCGGAACTTCAATAAACATGGTGATACTCAATTAGCACAATATATTATGGGGTTAATGTCTCAAAGTGATAGATTCATGCCACAAATAGAAAATCCTAGTGAGTATTTGACTCCTGCTAAACTAGATATTGGTCCTCTCCCATTACCTCTTTCAATTATGAATGATTTAAAAGGAATAATAAACGCTGTCAATCATCATATTGGAATAAATAAATTTTTATTTGTGGGATCTCCAGGTACTGGAAAAACTGAAAGTGTAAAGCAGGTGGCTAGACTTATTGGCAAGGAATTACTTGTAGTAGATTTCAGTCACTTAGTAGATAGTAAGCTAGGGCAAACAGTCAAAAACTTAGCAACTCTTTTTAATGAAATCAATAATCTTCCTTTCAAGCAAAATTATATCATCCTATTTGATGAAATTGATTCCATAGTGTTGGATAGGGTTAATCAGAATGATTTAAGAGAAATGGGACGAGTGACTTCTGCCTTTTTAAAGGAGTTGGATAGGCTGTCACCAGAAATTGTATTAATTGCAACAACAAATCTTTTTGAAAATCTTGATAAAGCAGTAACGAGAAGATTCGATGCCATAATTGACTTTGACCGTTATACTGATGAAGATAAAGTAGAAGTAGCTACTATTATTTTAAATGAGTTATTAAAGCAATTTAAGAATGTAGCTAGAGATTTAAAATTATTTAAAAAAATTATCAATAGTGCCAATGTAATACCGAATCCTGGTGATTTGAGAAACTCAATAAGAACGTCATTGGCATTTAGTGATCCATCAGATCCGCATGATTATCAAAAACGCCTGCTAAGAAGTTTGCATAATGGTAGAAATTTATCTATTTCTAAATTATCGAAGCTAGGTTTTACTGTTAGAGAAATTGAGATTTTGACAGGTGTTTCTAAGAGTAGTGTATCACGAGAGTTAAGCGAGGATTAAAATGAATACATTATTGACATTACGAGGTAAAAGTTTTACACCAAAGTCAGCAAAGGGGAGAGGACCGATAACGATTCCCGCAGATTCTATTGTTACGCTAAACCATTTAAATGAACTTTATACATCTCTTGAACGAGTAAAAGAATATTGGTCTAATAACACAATCATTGATGGAGTACTTGTTAGTGTGTATTATAATCGTGTCCTAGCTAAGAGCAATCGTATCGATGGTTTTTTTAATGTGGGTGGCGGAAATGCAATTCCAAATGAAACGATTGTGGGTGCAAAATTTAGTAATGATAAGAGTAGGCATATTATTACACACTACATTTCAAAGGAAGTGTTAGATAAGACAATTGAGCATACTAAAAAAGTTATAACAATATTCAAAGATTATTTTGCTAGTGCTCCCATGACGAGTATGGTGTTCTCCGACTCTTCAAAATTTAATCAAATTGATTATTCTAAGTATGGTCTGTCGAAATCAAAATTCAAACAATACTTAAGAGACGCTTGTTTTGTCAAAGGATTTGGTGTTGAACAAGCAGATATGTCTACTGTACGTAATTCTATTGTAACAATCTACGATGTAAAAACTAATCTCTTAACATTACTTAAACAACTTGATATTGATGTTTCAGAAGCTAACATCATGGACCAGACCACTGTTTTACTTGACGAAAAAAATATTGAGTTACTACTGCTAAAAGCACCTTATTTAGTATCAATGATAGTAGAAGATTTTTCTACCCTGTCACCAGAGAATTTTTATAATGATGAGAACACTTTTTATAATAATCTCCCTTTTCCAACTAATGAACCTATTATTGGTGTCATCGATACGTTGTTTGATGATAGAGTTTATTTCAATGAGTGGGTAGAGTATCATGATTTGATTTCACCAGATATTAGCAAAGGAAGTCAAGACTATAAGCATGGTACAGCAGTCTCCTCGTTAATAGTAGATGGAGCTAGTTTGAATCCAAAACTAGATGACGGATGTGGAAGATTTAGAGTCAGACATTTTGGGATATCTTTACAGAGTGGTTTCAACTCCTTCACAATTATCAAACAGATTAGAGAGATTGTGTCTCAAAATACTGATATTAAGGTTTGGAACCTTTCGCTTGGATCAAATGATGAAATTAGGGAAAACTTTATTTCTGTAGAGGGTTCGTTGTTAGATGAGATTCAATTTGATAACGATGTAATTTTTATTATTGCAGGCACTAATGGAATAGCCCCTGATGGACAACGAAAAAAGATTGGAGCACCAGCAGATTCACTCAATTCAATTATTGTAAATTCTGTTGATTTTAGCAATCAAGTCGTTTCTTATTCACGCGAAGGAGTTGTCCTGTCTTTCTTTATCAAACCTGATGTTTCATACTATGGCGGGGGAAACGGAGACTTCATAAATGTTTGTGAACCACTAGGGCTGGCTCGAGTAGCTGGGACCAGTTTTGCGGCTCCATTTATTGCTAGAAAAATGGCTTACCTCATTCATATTATGGGATTAAGTCGTGAAGAAGCAAAGGCTTTATTAATTGATTCAGCGATACCATGGAATGATAAAAAAACATTCGCAGATATTTCTTTACTTGGATATGGGATTGTGCCAATCAAAATAGAAGATATTTTGTCTACACCTGATGATGAAATTAAATTTATAGTCTCAGATGTTTCTAGAGCATATGAAACTTATAATTATGATTTCCCAGTTCCAATTTCTAAAGAACACTATCCATATGTAGCAAAGGCAACTATGTGCTATTTCCCAAAGTGTTCTAGAAATCAAGGAGTTGACTATACTAATACGGAAATGCAACTTAGTTTGGGAGTTTTAGATAAGAAAGGCATCAAAACAATTAATAACGACAATCAATATTCTGAAAATGCACCAGGATATGTGAGAGAAAGGTCGGCACGAAATATTTTTAGGAAATGGGATAATGTCAAACATTTAGGAGAAAAATTTTCTTCTCGTAAAAAAGCTAAGCCGATTCTGAATCCTTCTAATCCTCAATGGGGAATGAGTGTAAAAACAATTGAACGGTTAAAAATTGGTGATGGTTATGGTATTCGTTTTGGAGTAGTTGTTACTCTAAAGGAGTTGAATGGTGTCAATAGAATCGAAGATTTTATTCAACAAGCCGAATTACGAGGTTGGCTTGTTAATAGGTTACAAGTTGAAGCACAAGTTGAGCTGTATAATAGCTTAAATGAAGAAATTGAATTTGAATAGTGGGTATTTTATCCTTATCCTATATATCAGGATTACAAGGGAACTTAGATATGAATATTACATATATTGTTGGCAATGGATTAGATTTACAATATGGACTAAAAACGAGATATAGAGATTTTTATGATTATCAGAATAAACTTTATTCAGATAGAAAAGCAAAAGAAGGATATTTAAACTTTATATATGAATCACTTTTTGCTGACGAAGTCAATGAATATAAAAATTGGTCAGATTTTGAGTTATCTATTGGGAATTTAACAAAAGAGAATTCAGAAATTATTGTAAGTGAAGAAACAAAGAATAAATTTATTGATGATTTTACTGACGTAATTGATGACCTAATTGCTTATTTAAAAATGGTAGAGAAAAACTTTAATATTGAAAATTATAAAATTGATTTTGAAGGGACACTAAATCGAATTAGAGCTGATTTACCTCTATCAAATCAAGAAATTATTAGCAAAAAGTACAGTGACAAACCAGGTGAAAGTGATTATGTGAAAATTCTTAGTTTAAACTATACTGGTATACTTGATAAGTTATATGAATCATCAACAGTATCATTTAACAATAGTCAGCGGAATAATGCCTATAGTTTTCATATATCAGAACCAATCCATGTGCATGGTATTTTAGATGCTTGTACAATTTTAGGTGTAAGTGACGAGTCACAAATTTCAGATGCCTTTAGTGATGAGCAAAAGGGATTTCTTGTAAAAGAGTCTATGTTGAAAGAATATAGAGAAAATATGGACGTTAGGAATAGCGAAATAATTAAAAACTCAGACATAATTATTCTTTATGGAGTGTCTATAGGCTTTACTGATAAATATCTGTGGAATCAGATTGCTAAACGCTCAATTGATGATGAGGTTCCAGTAATTGTTTATCATTATGTTCCTAAATTTAATCGTGGAAATCCGATTAGAATGAGGCATCTATATGAAAAAGTGGAAGAGAAGTTTATAAAAATTAGTGGAATTGATTCAGAATTTGAAAAGAAGTTACGAGGAAATCTTATTCCTGTTATTGGGAAAAGTATTTTTGAACTGATAGAAAGATGAGAGATAAATAACATGGACACTTGGCAGGAATTAACGATTGAAGTGAAGCGTGAGGCGGAGGAAGCGGCCTCGAATATTCTGATTGAGCTGGGCAGTCAGGGGGTGGCTATCGATGACAGCGCAGATTATCTGGGGCAGGTCGACCAGTATGGTGAGCTTTTTCCAGAAGTTGAGCAGAGCGAGCGGGTTCGGATTACCGGCTACTACCCGGATTCGGTGGATATAGAGGCTATTGCAGCCAAGGCCAATGAGCGACTGGCTGAGCTGGATGGCTTCGGCTTGGAGACGGGCAATATTCAGCTGACTCGGCAGGAACTGGCTGAGGAAGACTGGGCTGACAATTGGAAGAAATACTTTGAGCCAGCTCGTATTACTCATGATTTGACCATTGTGCCATCATGGACGGAGTACGAGGCGACAGCTGGTGAAAAGATCATCAAGCTGGATCCTGGTATGGCCTTCGGTACGGGCACTCACCCGACGACCAAGATGAGCCTCTTTGCTTTGGAGCAGGTCTTACGGGGCGGAGAAACGGTGTTGGATGTAGGCACGGGCAGCGGCGTTCTCTCCATTGCCAGCTCTCTCTTGGGCGCCAAGGACATCTACGCCTATGATTTAGACGAGGTGGCAGTGCGCGTGGCTCAGGAAAATATTGAGCTCAACCCTGGTATGGAGAACATTCATGTAGCGCCAGGTGATCTTCTCCGAGGTGTAGAAATTGAGGCGGATGTCATTGTTGCCAATATTTTGGCCGATATTCTCATCCATCTGACAGAGGATGCCTACCGTCTGGCCAAGGATGAGGGCTATCTGATTATGAGTGGGATTATTTCTGAGAAGTGGGAAATGGTGCGCGAGTCAGCAGAAGCGGCAGGATTTTTCCTAGAAACACATATGATTCAGGGCGAATGGAATGCCTGTGTCTTTAAGAAAACGCAGGATATTTCAGGCGTGATAGGTGGTTAGATGCAGCAGTATTTTATAAAAGGAAGTCCTCAGTCCCCTCTGGTGGTCACGGATAAGGACACGGCCAAACATATGTTTTCAGTCATGCGACTCAAAGAGGGCGACCAAGTCACACTGGTCTTTGATGATGGCATGAAGCGACTGGCTCGGGTATTGGATCCTAGCCAGCAGAGCTTGGAAATTTTGGAGGAGCTGGCGGACAATACTGAGCTGCCTGTTCAAGTGACTATTGCTTCTGGTTTTCCCAAGGGTGATAAGTTAGAATTTATCACCCAGAAGGCAACAGAGTTGGGGGCGAATGCTATCTGGGCCTTTCCAGCTGACTGGTCGGTGGCCAAGTGGGATGGCAAAAAACTAGCTAAAAAGAGTGAAAAGCTGGAGAAAATTGCTCAGGGAGCAGCAGAGCAGAGCAAGCGCAATCTGATACCAGAGCTTCGGCTCTTTGATAAAAAGACAGACTTTCTAGCGACCTTAGCAGATTTTGACCGCATCATCGTGGCCTATGAAGAAGCAGCCAAGGAGGGCGAAGCTGCTGCTTTAGTGCAGGCTGTGAAAGGTTTGGTCAAGGGAGACAAACTGCTCTTTATCTTTGGACCAGAGGGCGGTCTATCGCCAGAGGAAATAGCAGCCTTTGGCCAAGCAGGCGCTGTGTCAGCAGGTCTAGGTCCACGTATCCTGCGGGCTGAAACCGCTCCGCTTTATGCCTTGACCGCAGTCAGTGTCATGCTTGAATTAGAAAAATGAAATCAGCGGACTTCTGCTGATTTTTTCTTGTCTGTCGCTACTAGATTCCTTTTTGTGGAAAACTGTTCTTGACATAAAAAATTTTTATGGCCAGCTTTAAAAAATACTATTGGACGACTGAGAGGTGGAATGGTAAGATATTCTATATCAAGTTAAGGAGGGATCATCTATGTGCAGAACAATTGTTGGAGTGTCGGCTAATCTTTGTCCAGTGGATCAGGCGGGCAAAAACATTCATTCATCTGTATCTTGCAAATTTGCCGAAAGCATCAAGCTAGTCGGCGGTCTGCCCATGGTGATTCCTGTTGGGGATAAAAGTCTGGTCAAGGACTATATAGAAACCATTGATAAGCTGATCCTATCAGGCGGTCAAAATGTTCATCCGCAGTTTTATGGGGAGGAAAAGGCCATCGATAGCGATGATTACAATCTGGCTCGCGATGAGTTTGAGCTAGCACTCTTAAAGGAGGCTATTCGTCAGGGTAAGCCAGTCTTGGCTATCTGCCGCGGTCTGCAGTTGGTCAATGTTGCTTTTGGTGGCACGCTTAATCAGCAAATTGACAATCATTGGCAGGGGCAACCGTTTGGGACTTCGCACTCCATTCGTACAGAGAAAGGCAGTGTTGTGGAGCGGTTATTTGGTCAAGCCAGCCAGATCAATTCTGTCCATCGCCAAAGCATCAAGGACTTAGCGCCTAATTTCCGAGCAACTGCCTTTGACCCAAGGGACAATACCGTCGAAGCAATTGAGGCTGTGGACGGCAGCCGTATCATCGGCCTTCAGTGGCATCCAGAGTTTTTGATCAACGAAGAAAAGGGCAATTTAGAGCTATTTCAATATCTTTTGCAAGAATTATAAAATCTAAAATTATTTTTAGCTAATTTTAAGATAAGCTTTATATAATATAACCATCAAATGAAGACCTCCTAACTTTATTTGATGAAATCCTAAAACTTTTCTTTTTCATAATAATCTCCCTATAAGAACCGCCCAATCGGCGGTTTTTTTGTTGGAAGGGCTGAGAAATCTGGATTTTCATCAATTTGATCATTTTTATGTTATAATGAGTCACAGCAGGCCGAGCGAATCGGTCGGTAGATGGAGGAGCAGAGATGTCACGAGCGGAGCGAGTTATTTTAACAAATATGTGTATGGTTTACGATGGGGACCGCATTTTAGTGCAAAATAAAGTAAATGATGATTGGACGGGACTATGCTTTCCAGGCGGCCATGTTGAACATCGTGAGTCCTTTGTCAAATCGGTGATACGGGAAATCAAGGAAGAAACGGGCCTGACCATCTATGAGCCTCGCTTGTGTGGTGTCAAGCAGTTTTACACTGAAAAAGATGAGCGCTATATCGTTTTTCTTTACAAGACCAATCGTTTTGAGGGAGAACTGGTCTCATCCGAAGAAGGAGAGGTATTCTGGATTGATCGCAAAGACCTTGACCGCTATTCGCTGGCCGTGAGCTTTAAGGAAATGTATCAGGTTTTCACGTCAGATTTGACGGAGCAGTTTACCTATTTAGAGGATGGAGAGGTCATCAAAGATTTATACTAAGGAGAACCGCCCAAACGGCGGTTCTTTTGCTTGTTTTTTGCGAATTTAGTATAATAGGGACAGCAAAAATAGAAAAGAGAACTGTATGAAAATTCGTGGATTCGAGCTGGTTTCCAGCTTTCCAAATGAAGATTTGTTGCCCAAGAGAGAGACGGCTCACGCAGCGGGCTATGACTTGAAAGTGGCAGAGCGCACCATCATTGCGCCAGGGGAGATTAAGCTAGTTCCGACTGGTGTCAAGGCCTATATGCAGCCCGGTGAGGTGCTTTACCTCTATGACCGCTCGTCCAATCCTCGTAAAAAAGGTCTGGTTTTGATTAACTCCGTTGGGGTTATTGACGGCGACTACTACGGCAATCCTGGAAATGAAGGGCATATCTTTGCTCAGATGCAGAACATCACAGACCAAGAGGTTGTACTGGAAGTGGGTGACCGCATTGTGCAGGCTGTCTTTGCACCATTTTTAATTGCGGATGGGGATGTAGCCGACGGTGTGCGGACAGGCGGATTTGGCTCTACTGGGCATTGAGATGAAAGTTATTTTTGTGCGCCATGGTGAGCCTGATTACCATGAGTTAGAGGAGCGTTCTTATACTGGCTTTGGTCTGGATTTGGCGCCTTTATCTGAGCAGGGAAGACGGCAGGCTCAGGAACTTTGCCAGCATCCTTTACTGCGTTCAGCTGATTTGCTGGTGTCTTCTGCAATGACGCGAGCTTTAGAAACGGCATCTTATGTGGCTTGTGCCACTGGCCTGCCTTTGAGAGTGGAGCCTTTGCTACACGAATGGCAGGTTTATCAAACGGGAAGAGGGAACTTTGAAAAAGCTCGAAGCCTGTTTTTAGAAAATAATGGTGCCTTGCTCCCCAGTAGTCCTATTCAGTATGAGACGGCTGAGGAGATGAAGGCTCGTTTTGTAGACTGTATGGCAAAGTATCGAGATTACCAGACAGTAGTCCTTGTAGCTCATCGCATGCTGATCCGTCAGTTTGTGCCAAATGAGCAAATTGATTTTTGCCAAGTGATTGAATGTGAGATAGAGATATAGAAAGAGGTTTATCATCGCTAAGAAAAAAACGACCTTTGTCTGTCAAAATTGTGAATATCATTCGCCCAAATACCTAGGCCGCTGTCCCAACTGCGGCTCTTGGTCTTCTTTTGTTGAGGAGGTAGAGGCCGCAGAAGTCAAGCATGCCCGTGTTTCCTTGACAGGCGAAAAGACCCGGCCCATGAAGCTGGCTGAGGTCACTTCGATTGATGTCAATCGGACTAAGACGGACATGGACGAGTTCAATCGTGTGTTGGGTGGAGGAGTCGTGCCTGGCAGTTTGGTCCTGATTGGCGGGGATCCAGGAATCGGGAAATCAACTCTTCTCCTACAAGTTTCAACCCAATTGTCTCAAGTGGGTACGGTTCTCTATGTCAGCGGGGAGGAATCAGCTGAGCAGATTAAGTTGCGGGCGGAACGCCTCGGTGATATTGACAGTGAATTTTATCTCTACGCCGAGACCAATATGCAAAATATCCGCACGGAGATTGAGAAAATCAAGCCAGATTTTCTGATTATCGACTCTATACAGACGGTGATGTCGCCGGAAATTTCTAGTGTTCAAGGCTCTGTTTCTCAGGTTCGCGAGGTGACAGCTGAGCTCATGCAGCTGGCCAAGACCAATAATATTGCGACCTTTATCGTTGGCCACATGACCAAGGAAGGAACCTTAGCTGGCCCCCGAACTTTGGAGCACATGGTGGACACCGTGCTTTATTTTGAGGGTGAACGTCAGCACACGTTCCGTATCTTGAGAGCAGTCAAGAACCGCTTTGGCTCTACCAATGAGATTGGTATTTTTGAGATGCAATCTGGCGGGCTAGTCGAGGTTGTCAATCCAAGTCAAGTCTTTCTGGAAGAACGGCTGGATGGTGCGACAGGCTCTTCCATCGTCGTGACCATGGAAGGAACGCGGCCGATTTTAGCTGAGGTGCAGGCTTTGGTGACACCAACCATGTTTGGCAATGCCAAGCGAACTACGACTGGACTGGACTTTAACCGAGCCAGCCTCATTATAGCGGTTCTAGAAAAACGGGCAGGGCTCCTCCTACAAAATCAGGATGCCTACCTCAAGTCAGCTGGTGGCGTCAAGCTAGATGAGCCAGCGATTGACTTGGCGGTAGCAGTAGCCATTGCTTCCAGCTACAAGGATCTGCCGACCAATCCTCAAGAGTGCTTTATCGGTGAAATCGGCCTGACTGGTGAAATCCGTCGGGTCAACCGCATCGAGCAGCGCATCAACGAAGCAGCGAAACTGGGCTTTACCAAGATTTATGCTCCCAAAAACTCTCTGAACGGGCTCAAAGTTCCAGACAATATCCAAGTCATCGGTGTGACAACAATTGGAGAAGTCTTGAAAAAAGTCTTTGCTGGATGATTTTCTTTGTTTTAGATTGCAAAAATATTTTATTATTGCTATAATTTTCTTAAAAAACAAGGAGGGAACTCTTATGCAATTTTCCATGGATAGCAACATGCAATTTCCACTCGTTGACCTCTACCTCAATCAAGGAGAGACAGTCTTTATCCAGCGTGGCAGTATGGTCTATCACACGCCTAATGTAACCTTGAACACTCAGCTCAATGCTAATGGTTCAGGTTTGGGACGCTTTGTTAAGGCAGTCGGCCGTTCCATGGTGTCTGGTGAAAGTACCTTCATCACCCAAGCTGTCGCCCAGTCCGATAACGGTTTCCTAGCTTTAGCACCAGAAGTTCCCGGCCAAGTTGTTCCACTTTATCTGGGAGAAAAGCAGTACCGGCTCAATGACGGTGCCTTTCTGGCTCTGGACGGTACAGCTTACTATACCATGGAGCGCCAATCTGTTGGCAAGGCGATATTTGGCGGTCAAGGTGGCCTCTTCGTCATGACGACTCAAGGTCAGGGCACTCTCTTGGCCAATGCTTACGGATCGATTAGGAAAATTGAACTAAATAACCAAGAAGTAACCATTGACAATGCTCATGTCGTAGCTTGGAGTCAGTCCTTGGATTATAATATCCATCTAGAAAATGGTTTCTGGCAGTCGATCGGAACAGGAGAAGGAGTTGTCAACACCTTCCGAGGTACCGGGGAAATCTATGTTCAAAGTCTCAATCTTCAAAGCTTTGCAGGCTCACTCAGTCGCTATATCGCAAAAGGTTCATAGAAAGGTGTGGATGAATTTCCGCACTTTTTTTGCATTTTTCTTTCATTTTTCTATAAAAAACGGACATTTTTGTTTTATATAGATCTGAAAACTGACAAAACGCCCAAAAGATGATAAGATGGTAGGAAATGGTTTGACTATCAAATAAATTCTAGTAAGGGGAAAGAATGTCCTATTTTGAAAATTTTATGAAGGCCAACCAAGCCTATGTGGACCTGCATGGAACCTCCCACCTGCCGATTAAGCCCAAGACCAAGGTAGCGATTGTGACTTGCATGGACTCTAGGCTACACGTGGCTCAGGCTCTGGGGCTGGCGCTGGGAGATGCTCATATCTTGCGCAACGCTGGCGGTCGGGTGACAGATGACATGATTCGCTCGCTGGTTATTTCACAGCAGCAGATGGGAACGCGGGAAATTGTAGTCTTGCACCATACGGATTGTGGCGCACAGACTTTCAAAAATGAAGAATTTACTGCTTTTCTCAATCAAGAGCTGGGCGTTAATGTTAGCGGTCAGGATTTCCTTCCTTTTACAGATGTGGAGGAAAGTGTGCGGGAAGACGTGGAGCTTCTCCGCCAATCCCCCCTAATCCCAGATGATGTAGAGATCTCAGGAGCAGTGTATGACGTTGCTACAGGGCGAATGACCGTCGTTCAGTAATTACCTAGGAAAGCCAATTTATCTGTCGGTATTTCGGCATTGAAATTGGCTGCTTTTTTGTGTTAAAATAGAATACGATTTTAATTTAGTTAGGACAATAAGATGATTCTTTCCATTATTTCACAAGGTCTGGTCTGGGCCATTTTAGGTCTGGGGATTTTCATGACTTTTCGGATTTTGAATTTTCCAGATATGACGACTGAAGGTTCCTTTCCTCTGGGTGGGGCGGTAGCCGTCACCTTGATTACCAAAGGGGTGAACCCTTTCTTGGCAACGGTAGCTGCAGTATTGGCGGGCTGTCTGGCAGGTTTGGCGACAGGCCTTCTCTATACCAAGGGCAAGATTCCGACCCTGCTGTCAGGAATTTTGGTCATGACCTCTTGTCATTCCATCATGCTCATGATCATGGGACGGGCTAACCTAGGTTTGCTGGGAACTCGACAGATTCAGGACTTTTTACCCTTCTCTGGGGAAATCAATAATCTCCTGACAGGCTTGATTTTTGTCAGTCTGGTTATTGTCGCTCTGCTCTTTTTCCTAGATACCAAGCTGGGGCAGGCCTACATCGCAACTGGGGACAATCCTGATATGGCGCGTAGTTTCGGTATCAATACTGGCCGCATGGAATTGATGGGCATGATCTTGTCTAATGGCGTCATTGCCTTGTCTGGTGCTCTGATTGCCCAGCAGGAAGGCTATGCTGATGTTTCCCGCGGGATTGGGGTTATCGTCGTCGGCTTGGCCAGTCTGATTATCGGGGAAGTCCTTTTTAGGAGCCTGACCTTGGCTGAACGTCTGATTACCATTGTAGTTGGTGCCATTGCCTACCAGTTTCTGATTTGGGGCGTCATCGCTCTTGGCTTTAACACGAGCTATCTCCGTCTTTATAGTGCGGTTATCTTGGCGGTCTGCCTCATGATTCCGACCTTGAAAAATAAATTCTTTAAAGGAGCTAAGTTAAGCAAATGACAGCGATTGTAGAATTAAAAAATGCCAGCAAGCGGGTCAATAACGGCTTTGATGAAGAAAAGGTCATCCTAAACGATGTGTCGCTGGAGATTCATGAGCACGATTTTATCACGATTTTGGGCGGCAATGGAGCAGGGAAGTCAACTCTTTTTAATGTGATTGCCGGCACGCTCTCTCTGAGCAGCGGTAGCATTTACATCTTGGGCGAAAATGTGACCAACTTTTCACCTGAAAAGAGAGCCAAATATCTATCGCGCGTCTTCCAAGATCCCAAGATGGGAACGGCTCCTCGGATGACAGTGGCGGAAAACCTGCTGATTGCCAAGTTTCGTGGCGAATCGCGCGGCCTAGTCCCTCGTCGGCTGAATAGCTATCGGCAGGAGTTTCAGGAGACTATTGATAAGATTGGCAATGGTTTGGAGAAACACTTGGATACGCCGATTGAGTTTCTCTCTGGTGGTCAGAGACAGGCTCTGAGTCTGCTCATGGCGACTCTCAAGCGTCCGGAACTGCTTCTCTTGGACGAGCATACAGCAGCGCTGGATCCCAAGACCAGTGTGGCTCTTATGGAGTTAACTGACGACTTTGTCCGCAGAGACCAGCTGACAGCCCTCATGATTACCCATCACATGGAGGATGCTCTCAAATACGGCAACCGGCTGATTGTCATGAAGGAGGGTCAGATCATCCAGGACCTTAAGCAAGAAGAAAAAGCCAAGATGACCATAGCGGATTATTATGGTTTGTTTGAGTAAAGTTGACCAGTTTTTTGTAAGGCTGACAAAGGGAATAAGCAGTGAATAGTTATTAAACGGATATAGTTCTGTTTTCCACAGGACTGTATCTTTTTTTAACATTTTCTCAAATAAATCAATAAAAACCGCTAGATTGCGGTTTTTTATCTTATGAAAATCTTGCTCACTCATCTATTCCAATAAACATCATGGCGTTAAGTAAGGATATTAACTCAACCGTATTAACGTTGTTGGAATAAATCAGCCTCTTGTTTTCAATCGGTGGGATAATAAAATTAGAAATGATGATGTCATAGGGTGATTCTTTTAAAGAATCGATTGATAATTCTAATTTATTCCAAACTTCAAGTTCAAAATTATTACTGCAATAATAAGAAAGTGTCTCTGCTACTGATCTTGCATGATACTGATCAAAATTACTCATGACTAAAACCTTTAATTTAGGCTGATTTTGTAAAAGATTCAGCACTAAATGTTTGCTGTGAGTGATAAAAGTATAAGATAGATGATTGACTTTCATTGAATTATTATCGATACCAAGAGTCTCTAGATAATGTTCAATTCCTTTTTTAATATCTGAAACAAATTGAGGGAAAATATTTTGAAAGTTCTTGATGGTATTCCCTTTTTGATCAAATAGGATAAACTCTGTAGATAGTTCCTGACGGTGCAGATGTGCTGTATTATGCAAATGCCAAATAAGATTATCATTATTGTCAATTTTAAGATTATATTTGCTTTCTATCTGAACAATTAAATCACTTAATAATTGATACGAATTTTTTACATAGCTGTCTGTTTTTGCGCAGCTCATAAATAAATTTTCATCAATGAAAAACATTTTTTGAAAATAGGAGACAAATAGTTGACCAATCACTTCTTTATTCAAAGAGATATGATATTCAGAATCAAAGCTCGCTATAATGTCTTCAATTCCTTCTGCCTGCATGAAAGATTCTAACAATTGATTGTTAAAAGAATTTTTCTCAACTTCCAAGAAATGGCCAAACTTTATTCGATATAAATTCGTAACGAGGAGCAATTTTAACATTCGTTGAGTTGCGAAATTGACAGGAAATACAGTTTCTTTGTATACCAGTGCTAACAGCTTACACAAAGGTCCTACTGAAAAATCTGTAAAGGGCCATTCAAGAAAATAATATTTTTCCGAAAAATATTGTGCAAAAAAATAACGGATATCAATCTCATCTCCAATGATTCGAGCAGGATTGAGACTAATTTTAAAATTATATTGCTTTTTTATGATTTTGTTAATATGACTGATTATACGATAGAGTGAGGAAGAGCTTATATAAAACTCTTTACAAATATTCTCAGTTTCATATCCTTCGTTAAAGAAGATGAATTCTAAAATTGAAAAATGAGTTGAATGCTTAAAGAAATGATGATAGACCATATCAATATCACTATCATCAGTATTAATGATACGTATGCCATTAGTGGACGAGTGAAAAATCAATTGGGGAAAAGAGGACTTAACATGGGATAAATCATCTTTTACTGAACGTTCTGTACAATTTAATAGTTCAGCCAGTTCAGAAATATGAAACCAGCGTTTGTTTTTAAATAGTAGTTCTAATAGTTCTAATTGCCTGTGACTCTTTTTAGACAGTAATTCTCGCATTAAAATAATATCTTTCTTTATATAGTGTTTTTATTATCAGGAAATTATACCATATTTTTATACATTTAATCTCGTTTAATAACTCTGAAATATATCTAAAAATGCTTATAAAAGCCTGTAGAACAAGGAATTCTTATCTTTTTGTATCTATAGTACAGATAAACGGTAAGAAAACCAAGCTGAATTATTATGTTTCCAATTTGGAAAATTATATAATTATATTAATCAAAAATAATATTAAATAATTTTGATTTAGAAAGGAGAATCACTATGTTGTGGTCAATTATTATCGGTGGGCTTATTGGTCTGGTTGCTGGATCAATAACAAAAAAAGGCGGTTCTATGGGAATTGTCGCCAACGTTGTTGCAGGTTTAGTTGGTTCAGCTGTTGGTCAGTCTCTTTTAGGAACTTGGGGACCTAGTTTGGCTGGCATGGCTTTGATTCCTTCTATCATTGGTGCGGTTATTGTAGTTGCAGTTGTATCGTTTTTTGTAGGAAAGAAAGCATAGAATTGCTTTTTGTACAAATATAATTTAATGATGAAAGGATTCAATATGTCAAAATCAAGAAAAATACTTTCCCTTATTTTCTGTATTTTAATCTTGACGATTTTGATTCCTGTTTTACTAGATTTTCATAAAGTTAGCGGTTTAGGCCTCCAGTTATTCACTTGGAAAAAGATTCCGTTTGTAGGATACTATCTATCTAGATATGTTTTCTGGGGGACACTGGTTTTAGCAAGCTTAATATTGTTGCTGATGTTAGTGATACTTTTTTATCCTAAGAGACGTTTGGAAATTCAGTTAGCTGATGCGGATGGTAAACTGATACTGAAAAATTCAGCGATAGAAGGATTTGTTCGTAGTCTGGTGACAGACCATGATTTTATTAAAGATCCTACAGTTTCCGTAAATAGCCGGAAAAACAAATGTATGGTTTCTGTTAAAGGAGCAATTGTTCCGTCAGAAAACATCATCAAAAGAAGTCAGTTGATTCAAGAAGAAATTGCTACTGGATTAACAGAATTCTTCGGTCTCAATCATGATGTCAAGCTTGAAATCTCTGTATCAGATTTCAAACCAAAATCGCAGGCTAAAAAAAATACTAGTCGTGTAAAGTAAGGAAGTACCAAAATGGAATGGTTTAAAAAATATCAATATCTAATCCTATCTGGATTAGCGGGCGGTGTTCTAGCCTGCTTTATCCTATCCTTTGGCTTCTTTAAGACACTATTTGTCTTGATTTGCGCTGCCATAGGAGCAGGAATCGGATATTATATACAACAAAAAAATATATTAAATAAATAATAAGGAGTTTCTTATGTCAAATACAAATAAAGATTTTAAAGATGTTGCTAAAAAGGAAGTTGCGCAAGCAACTCATGAAGTAAAAGGTGAATTGACTTACGAAGATAAAGTCATTCAAAAAATCATTGGTCTCTCTTTAGAGAAAGTTTCAGGTTTGCTAGCTGTTGATGGTGGCTTCTTCTCTAATTTAGCAGATAAATTGATTAATACTGATAACGTAACGAATGGTGTTAATGTTGAAGTTGGGAAAGAACAAGTGGCTGTTGATTTGAACGTAGTAGTGGAATATCAAAAGAATGTTCCTGCCTTGTACAAGGAAATTAAAGATGTTGTTGTGGCGGAAGTTTCTAAGATGACTGATTTGGAAGTTGTTGAAGTAAATGTCAATGTTGTTGATATTAAAACGAAAGAACAACATGAAGCTGACTCAGTTAGCCTTCAAGATCGAGTGACAGATGTTGCTGAATCAACAGGAGAATTTGCTTCAGAGCAATTCGAAAAAGCAAAATCTGGTCTTAGCGGTGGTTTTTCAGCCGTTCAAGAAAAAGTTGGTGAAGGTGTAGAAGCTGTTAAAGATGCTGCTTCATCAAGTGAAAAAGCTCGCGTACATTAATTAAAAACAAAAAGAAATAAAGGAGGACATAGCTATGTCAACAGAAGAAAAATTCAACCAAGCTAAAGGCGCTGTCAAAGAAGGTGTTGGGAAAGTAATCGGTGACGAAAAACTTGAAAAAGAAGGAGCAGCTGAAAAAGTTGTTTCTAAAGTCAAAGAAGTTGCTGAAGATGCAAAAGATGCAGTTGAAGGCGCTATTGAAGGTGTTAAAAATATGCTTCATAAAGACGACGAGAAATAAGGTTATGCTGTATTATATATAGTAGCTGGTAGAAATCAACTATAGTCTAAAGGAGACCTCATCTTAGGGTCTCCTTTACTTTTTTATGTTCATTCTTTTTAGTTAAATTTTTTCAAACTCCATAGCGTAAACGCTTGCAATCTTTTGGTAGAAGGAGTATAATACAAGTGAAGATAGGGAAAGGAAAAACTTAATTTCGCATTCGATTTGCTTTGCTGATATATTTATTTGTAACATATAAGTCGTTGCTTTACTGGACTATTGGTTAGATCATTGGGTAGGCCTGCTTAGCCTATCTGATTATGACAGTGGGATAGAAAGTAGAAGCTTTTAGATGGTTTTCAGTCTTCGAGATGTTAACCGATAGTTGCTTTGTGATTAATATTTCTAATGCTAAGATAAAAGAAAATCATTAGCGCTTAAAGGAATTAAAAATTTAATAATCAACAATCATTGTTAGTCAGTTCCGAATGGAATAAACTGATTGCTCCCATATCAGCAAGGTGAATCAGACCTCTAGCCGAGTCACGCTAGAGGTCATTTTGATGGATTCAGCAGCTATTGCTGGAGTATGGCCTCAGCTAGTGAGGACTAAGAAAGCGGCTTTAAAAAGTGATGGGTAGGGCTTGCTGGGAAAGAAAATTGTCACGCAACTCTTTTACCTTCCCTTAGGCTAGGTCTCTGAAAAGTGATATAATATAGTTAGCAAAACACAAGGAGAAAAGCAATGAAATCTGCAGTTTATCTTAAGACTGGTCAAGTTGGACTAGCAGAAATGGATCATCCGCAAATTCTAGATCCAGATGATGCCATTATCCGTATTGTTCGGACCTGTGTCTGCGGCTCTGACCTGTGGAGTTATCGAAATGAGCAGGTGAAGCCTGGGCGCATGAACAGTGGACACGAGGCGATCGGGATTGTCGAGGAAGTCGGTGAAGCAGTAACGACTGTGAAAGCAGGCGATTTTGTCATTGCTCCCTTTACTCATGGATGTGGGGACTGTGACGCTTGCCGAGCAGGATATGACGGGACTTGTGACCGGCATATTGGCAATAACTGGTCAGATGGGGTGCAAGCAGAATATATGCGCTTCAAGTATGCCAACTGGGCTTTGGTGAAAATTCCGGGTCAGCCGTCAGATTATTCAGAAGGGATGCTTAAGTCCTTCTTGTCGCTGGCTGATGTCATGCCGACAGGCTACCATGCAGCGCGTGTGGCGGATGTTAAAGCAGGTGACAAGGTAGTCGTCATCGGTGATGGGGCTGTTGGGCAATGCGCTGTTATCGCCGCTAAGATGCGTGGCGCTTCTCAGATTGTTCTCATGAGCCGTCATGAAGACCGGCAAAAGATGGCGCTTGAATCAGGAGCAACAGCAGTGGTTGCTGAACGTGGCGAAGAAGGCATTGCCAAGGTGCGCGAAATCCTCGGTGGCGGAGCTGATGCTGCGCTCGAATGTGTCGGAACAGAAGCAGCTGTTGACCAAGCGCTTGGAGTCCTTCACAACGGCGGCCGATTAGGCTTTGTTGGTGTTCCCCACTATAATAATCGTGCCCTTGGTTCCACCTTTGCACAAAACATCACAGTGGCGGGTGGCGCAGCCTCTGTCACAACCTACGACAAACAACTCTTATTGAAAGCAGTTCTTGATGGCGATATCAATCCAGGTCGCGTCTTTACTTCCAGCTATAAACTAGAAGAGATCGATCAAGCTTATAAAGATATGGATGAACGCAAGACCATTAAGTCGTTGATTGTGATTGACTAAAACAAAAATTCTAGTAGAGGCTGTCTACTAGAATTTTTTTAATACAAATCCCAATCCGGTGTTGAGAATTTCTTGGTTTGGGTCATATAAAAATGTGTGAAATGGATTTCCGTTGCTAAAGTCATCAAGGTTGCAATCGTAATAACGATGTTAGGATTGGCTGAGAAAAGCAGGGAAAGAACCAGTCCGATAAAGAAGAATGCAGCTTGTAAGCCATAGTAGAGCTTGTCATACTTGAGGTAGCTCTTGTTAAAATAGCCATTTGCCAGAATGGCAGCTTGGAAGAGCCCGATACCCGTATAGAAGAAACCAGTCGCAAAGAGGTGATGAGCTTCAGGATTTACCAAGAAACTCATAGACACAGTGACCATAATTAAGCCGATGAAGATAGGGTAGTGACTGTAAATGAGGAAAATTCCTTTATTCTCCCCTTCCTCATCAATGGCATGGTCAAACTGACCAAAGTAATTCATAAAGAGGTTGACCATGATGATAAAGTAAAGGATAGAATAGATGGAGAAGTTTTCCAGAGTAAAGAAGTCCGCTAGGCCCATAATCATCTCGCCAAAAGTGATGATAACTAAAAGCGAAATGCGTTCAATCAGGTGGGGAAGATTAATTTGAAAATGGGAAACTTTTCGGGTCAATAGGACGGGCATGATAAAGGTCAGGAGAATCCCAGTTATGTAGACATGAATTCCAAGATGAATTGGCAAGAGAGCAGCTGGGTAGACCAGGACAGTTCTGAGACCGGTCATCCAAAGAAAGCCCTTAATACTTTTTCGATTGGCCGAAGTGGTAGACTTCCGGAAGTATTCTACCAGGTATTGGAAAAATAGGGTTAAGGTTAAGGTTCCCACTGTCCAGCAGAAAGCATGGAAATAGGACTGCCAGTCATTAGTAATCATGTTTGCTATCAAGAGCAGCATGGCCATATTGATGAACATGACGACCATATTGAAAAGAGAATTCTTTCCGTAACGATTCGTGTAGACGGTCTGAATCATCCAAGAATTGACCAGAACCAGAAGTGACATCAGGAAACCAAAGATAGCATCTAATGATAAGACACCATGGTGAAGATGATGAATGAGGGCAGTGGTTTTGGAAATCGCGTAAACAAAGACCAAGTCATAAAAAAGCTCACTAAACTCTACCCGTTTGTGTTTGATAAGATTTGTCATTGTAAATCCTTTCGTGGCAATTTCTAACAATTCATTATAACAGAAAATAAATAGAATTAGAAAACTTGTTTTTTATCAGAATTCTTGACGTAAATTATCATTCCGTTGTCAGAGATTGTCATTTACCTGTCAGTTTCTGTATCGTATAATAGTCTCATCAATCAAATGAAACAAAAGAGGAATCATCATGTCAAACAAAAAAGTTATTTTAGTCACAGGCGCTTCATCAGGTATGGGAAAGTTGTCAGCTCAAGACCTCATTAAAGCAGGTCACACAGTCTACGCAGTTGCTCGTAGCGTGGACAAGATGAAAGGCTTGGAAGCTCTCGGAGGTCACATCATGAAGATGGACGTGACCAATGAAGAAGATATCGAGAAAGTAGTAGCGCAAGTCATCGCTGAACAAGGTCGTATCGATGTTCTCTGGAACAATGCAGGTTACGGTCTCTATGGCCCAGTAGAAGATGTATCTATGGAAAAAGCTCAACAACAATTTGAAGTCAATGTTTATGGTGTGGCACGCTTGACAAAGAAAGTCTTGCCATATATGCGTGCTCAAAAAGAGGGGCTTATCATTAATACTTCATCAATGGGTGGCAAAATCTACACACCACTTGGAGCTTGGTACCACGCATCAAAACACGCTATTGAAGGATTCAGTGACTGCCTCCGTATGGAAGTCAAAGAATTTGGTATCAAGGTCGTTGTCTTAGAGCCAGGTATGATCAACACTGGTTTCAACGCAACAGTTGGTCAAAACTTCTCCTACGAGTCTAAGAACGGAGCTTACAGCCGTTTGGTCAATGGATATATCAAAGCCATGGAAAACAACCCAGCACCAGGTTCAAAACCAGAAGTGATTTCACGTACTGTTCTCAAAATCATCAACGCTCGTAACCCTAAGACACGTTACTTAGTTGGACGTGGAGGAAAACTTTTGGTTGGTATCCGTCGTATCTTTGGCGACAAATTCTTCGACCGTATGATGCTCTTGTCTATGCGTTAATAGAAATGGAGGAAGCCGATGCGTCTGAGTCTCAGTCAGCAGTATATTGACAATTTGAAACTGATCGGGCTGGATCTGAACATGATCCTGGAACTGGCCAATCTTCCAGATACCACCTGGAAGGAAGAGATGAATCCCTCAACTCTGGATTATTACCATCTTTTGACGGCTTTTGACAAGGTAGCCAATGATGAGCAGATTATCGCTATGAGCCGCATCAAGGATATTCAAATGTTCATGCCACCTTTCTTTGCGGCACTTTCGTCAAAAAATGGTCTCGCAGCGATGGAGCATTTTGCTAAATACAAGAAAATCACAGGCCCCATTGTTGTCAGTATCGAAACCTTCGATGACCTTGTCCGTGTTAGCTACCGCTATGATTATCCAGGTCTCGACTTGCCTCGTTTTGCCATTCTCAATGAACAGTTGTTATTGGTGGATTTGATTCGGACAGGGACGGGAGAAACTATCACGCCAGTACATGTCGGGACTCCCTATACTTATGAAGAGTTGAGTCAGTCCACGCTTGGTTGTCACGTGGAAGAAATGGAGGGCAATGAAGTTGTCTTTAAAAAGGCAGACTTGGAGAAACCATTTTTAACTGTCAATAATATCATGTTGGACTACCTAGAGCCCCAACTTAAGGAACGTTTGGCAGAAGCCATGGCCAGTGAAAGTTTTACAGGTCTCGTCCAGCAAAAACTCTACCAAGCTATCCCAAGCGGCGCCTTTGGTATCGAAGATATCGCAGCGACTCTCGGTATTAGTAGCCGGATCTTGCAACGAAACCTGACGGCAGAAGGAACCAAGTTTAATCAAGAATTGCAAAATGTGCAGAAGATTCTAGCCTTTGGTTACTTCAAAAATCCTGATATGACAACGGATGATGTGGCTTATCTGCTGGGTTATTCAGAAGTGTCCTCCTTCTCGCGAGCCTTTAAAAAGTGGACAGGAAAGACCATTTCAGAGTATCGAGAAGAAAATAAAGCAAAATAATACTTAAAAATGCAGCTTTTAAAAAGAAATGATAGCTATTGTGTTGTCAGTTTGATAAATCAAGTTAGGCCATTTTCAATGTTCAGATTTGATGCATTTCATAAAGTTTTTCAACAAATTATAGAAGAAAGAGTGGCTTTTTAGGAAGTCAGAAAGGAGGCGTTGTTAGCGTCTTCTTTTTTTGTTATAGTGGAGCTAGAGAAGAGATTGACTAGGAAGAAATGAGGAATAGCGAGACTTATGAAAAAATTGGAAGAGATTGTGGATTTTGGCCCCTTGCCTTCAGCGGCTCAGCTGGCTTATCATCGAGATGAATTGGCCGCTTTTATCCATTTTGGCATCAATACTTTTTACGAGCAGGAATGGGGAAATGGTCAAGAAGATCCTCGGCTTTTCAATCCGACTAAACTCGATACAGACCAGTGGATCAGGGTTCTGAAAGAAACAGGCTTTAAACGGGTCATTGTCGTGGTCAAGCATCATGATGGTTTTGTTCTTTATCCAAGTCGTTATACAGACTATACGGTGGCTGCCAGTCCGTGGAGAGATGGTAAGGGTGATCTCTTGGCTGAGATTTCACGCTCAGCCAGTCAGTATGATATGGATTTGGGGCTTTATCTTTCGCCTTGGGATGCCCACAGTCCGCTCTATCACGTAGATACTCAAGAAGCCTACAATGAATATTACCAGCAGCAATTAGAAGAAATATTGAGTAATCCACTTTATGGCAATAAAGGGAAATTTGTTGAAATCTGGATGGATGGGGCGCGTGGAGAAGGGGCTCAAAAGCTTTCCTATGAGTTTGAGGCTTGGTTTGAGACCATTCGTCGCTATCAAAAGGACGCTGTCATTTTTTCAACTGAAGCGACTGAATTGCGTTGGATTGGCAATGAAAGTGGCCGAGCTGGTGATCCCTTGTGGCAGAAGATTCGGCCAGAAAAGCTAAGTGAGCAGACACCGCCTGTCTATCTTTGCCATGGGGATCCAGAAGGTACGCACTATTCTGTTGGGGAAGCAGATGTGTCCCTGCGTTCGGGTTGGTTTTATCATGACAGTCAGCAACCCAAGTCCTTGGCGGATTTGCTGGATATTTATCTGGCTTCGGTGGGGCGGGGGACACCGCTTTTGCTCAATGTGCCTCCGACCAAGGAAGGTTTGTTGGCGGAAGTCGATGTCCAGCGCCTGCAGGAATTTCATCAGGTTATCTCTAGCCTTTACGATGAAGACTTGGCTACGGAGGCTGAAGTCACAAGTAGCAGTGAAAGGGCAGGCTATCCAGCAAGCAATCTGACGGACGGCCAAAGGGAGACCTTCTGGGCTCCGAATGCGGAGGAAACTTCCTATGTCTTAGAGATTGACCTCGGTCGCAGTTGCACTTTTAATTTGCTAGAAATCAGAGAACCGATTGCCAAAGGGCAACGGATCGCAGGTTTTATTCTAGAAGTGAAGAAAGAGGATGACTGGGCTGTCTTTGCCCGTGGTCATACGATTGGCTATAAGCGTCTACTTTTGGGTGAAATGGTCGAGGCTCGTTACTTGCGCTTGATTTTGACGGATTTTCAAGCCTTGCCACTGTTGAGTAAGCTGGGCGTGTACAGGACACCAGCGATTATGGAGGAAGAGAAGAGACCTTCTGGTTTGGTACTTTCACAAGCAGCGGACACAGTAATCGGGGGGCAATTGACTCAGATTAGTCTACGTCGTTTAGATGGGCTGGAGCAGGCGGAGCAGATTCGACTGGTTACGGAGCCTGGCACAGGAACGCACGGAACGGCTTATGAGGATCAAATCTGGGATGTGAGCTTTGCTTCGGGCGAGAGCAACAAAGAGCTGACCTTATCAACCTTGGCTTTCACAGGTCAGCAAGAATTGAATTTTTACCTTTGCGCCAGCCGTGAGGATGGTCGTCAAAGCAGACTCAAGATAGAGGTCAAGGGAAGTTAGAATTCGATTTCGTCGTCCCCCTCCGCACAGTTGAGTAGGGCTGTAAAAGCTGATGAAACCAGCCTAATAGAGCCCACTCAACCACTGCGTCTTACTTGACAATCCAAAGACAATTGAGGAGTCTGAGACAAAAGTCCGACCTTAAATATAAAAAGCGAACAAAACTAGTTTTCTGGTAATCAGAATTCTGCTTTGTTCGCTTTTCGCATTTAATGATAGATTTGAAGGGCTTAATAATTAAGATTTTAAAAATTGAAATCTTTTTGTCCCAAACTCCTCTTGCTGTTTTTATGAGTGTGTAGAGGATGAATTTGGCAACCAAGATAGGTAGAAGTCCAGCCTGTCAGAAGCCAGTAAGTCCTCATGGGAAATTCGCTGCTGGCTTTGTCCGTCTAATTCTGCCTTTTTCACAAACTGGAAGTGGGGGTAGTTATCATGAGCGTAAATATCAAACCATTTTTGATTTTGTGGCAGGTAGAGGCGCAGGTGGTTAAAGAGCGGGATACCTAAGTCATAGTGAGGCTTGCCAGGGCAAGTCGGATAGAGACCCAAGGCGCTCCAGATATACCAAGCAGAAAGACTGCCATTGTCTTCGTCTCCAGGAAAAGCCTGCCAACTAGCCTGAAAAGCCTCTTCTCTTAAGCTTTTGATTAACAGACTAGTGTATTCTGGCCTGCTACTATAGCGGAAAAGATAGGGAATATGGAAACTAGGCTGATTGGAAATGGCTAGCTGGCCAAAGTGGGCATTCGCCATCTCGCTCATTTCGTGAATTTCGTAGCCGTAGCCTGTGACATCAAAATAAGGCTGGTCCTGACAGAGCCTAGTCAGATAATCGGTAAAGGCTGGCTCACCGCCTATAAGCTCTTTCAAGCCTTCAATATCATGGAAGACGCTGAGCGTATTTTGAATAGCAGAGCATTCGGCATAGTCTCGGCCCCAGCTGTAAGGAGAGAAGTCGGCTCGAAATTGTCCTTGTCGGTCTTTGGCCCGTATATAGCCCGTTTCTGAGTCGAAAAGGTTTTGATAATGGCGTGCCTGCTGGCCGTATCGCTGGGCTACTTGCTCCTCGTGGAGTTTGCTGGCTAGGCTGGCAATGCAAAAGTCGCTGTAACTATAGTCCAGCGTGTGGCTGACGCTTTCATGATAATCTGTTGGCAGGTAGCCCAAGGTTTGGTAGTCGCTAGCCCCGTGTCGGCCGTAACGTTTGGAAGGATCCTCTTTCTCTGCTGTGTCCAGCATGGCTTGGAACAATTCCTCTTCTAGGTCAGGAATGAGATCTTTCGCAGCGGCATCCGCAATGACACCGTCAATCAAGGTTCCTGGCATCATACCCCGTTCATCAGGAGCCAGCCACTTGGGGAGATAGCCCGTTTCTTTATAGAAATTCAGAAATCCTTCTAGAAAGTCGTGATAGGTGTCGGGTGCGATAAGAGCTAGGAGAGGAAAATTGGTTCGAAAACCATCCCAAAATCCAATATTAGTAAAGAATTTGCCAGACTGGACAGTCTGATGGCTAAAGTCCCAATGAATTTCTTGTCCTTCAGCATCAATTTCATAAAAGGTCTGAGGAAAGAGGAAAAGGCGGTAAAGAGTCTGGTCGAATATGCGGCGGTCAACCTTCCCCTGTTCCACAACATCAAATCGGTGGAGATAGCTTTCCCAGGCTTGCTTGGTCTGCTCTTTCACCGTATCAAAGTCAGCTTGGGGCAGATTCGTCACAGCTTGCTCTTCCGAGATAAAGGAAGTGGCTAGGGCGAATTGCAGTTGTCCCTGCTCAAAGTCTAGCACCAAGTCCTCTCCAAGGGTATGACTGGCCTGAATGGGCTGATCAAAGCGCAGGCAGACATGCATGGTCAGAGGCCGCTTGGCTGGATTGGTTTTTTCTTTTAAATTACCTATAAGCGTGTAAGCGTCCAGCATCCGAAAATAAGTCTGAGCCTCACTGTGCAGGATAAGGCTGATAGGCAGGGTCAATCGGCTTGTGAGGCGGAAGCAGGCTCCGTAAGTAGTCGGAGTCAGTTCCGTACTGACTTGATAACGGTTGGAGTGAACTTTCAAATAATGTGGCTGAAAAATACTCTCGTCCGGTCGATAGGACGACTGGCGGTGATAGATATCAGGCTTGCCTATCTTTTCAGTGACAGGCGTGAGCAGGAGCCAAGAGAAATCCCCAATCCAAGGACTGGGCTGGTGGGTCAGACGAATACCTTGGAAAATGGGTAAGTCCGGTTTAAAGAACCAAGCACCATCTGTATGGCTGCTCTGAGGAGCGAAATAATTCATACCGAATGGTGCCCCTGTATAGGGCAGGGTATTGCCGTGGGAAAAGCTATGGGAATTGTCCGTTCCATAGCGGGTATCAATCGTTTCTAGTATTGTTTTCATGGGAAATCTCCTTCAATCCAGCTTGCTTTGTCTTGATTATAACATGAATCAGGAAGCAGCGGACAAGGCAAAAATATATGATCGAAAGGCCTTTAGTTTGTGTATATATTTTAAAAACTGTTTAGCCTATACTAGAGAATGTAAACGAGTATGAAAAAGGAGAAGGAATATGGTTTATTCTAAAGAAATTGTTGGGAAATGGTTGGATTCTATCGCCCAGTTAGCTCAGGATCACCCAGCTTGGGTTTCTGTTTTTGAACGTTGCTATACGGATACCTTGGATAACACGGTCGAAATCTTAGAAGATGGGTCTACTTTTGTGCTGACAGGCGACATTCCAGCTATGTGGCTACGGGATTCGACGGCTCAGCTCAAGCCCTACCTCTTTGTAGCTAAGCAAGATCCAAAAATTCGTCAAACGATTGCTGGCTTGGTTAAACGTCAGATGACGCTGATTCTCAAAGATCCTTATGCTAATGCCTTTAATATCGCTGACAACTGGAAAGGTCACCATGAGACAGATCATA
This sequence comes from Streptococcus sp. 27098_8_113, assembly GCF_041432545.1. Classification (NCBI taxonomy): domain Bacteria; kingdom Bacillati; phylum Bacillota; class Bacilli; order Lactobacillales; family Streptococcaceae; genus Streptococcus; species Streptococcus sp. 27098_8_113. The sequence goes on from NZ_JAPVZU010000001.1 coordinate 67,507, forward strand.
CAGAGCTGTCTGGTTGGATTTGGGAACGCAAGTACGAAGTGGATTCTCTCTGCTATCCTCTGCAGCTGGCTTATCTCTTGTGGAAAGAGACTGGGGAAACGAGCCATCTAGACGCTACTTTTGTTGCTGGAGTCAGAGAAATTCTACGAGTTTGGACGATCGAGCAGGACCACAACCAGTCTTCTTATCGCTTTGTCCGTGATACAGATCGCAAGGAAGATACCTTGGTCAATGATGGCAAAGGCCCTGACTTTGCAGTGACAGGCATGACTTGGTCGGCCTTCCGTCCAAGTGATGATGCTTGTATTTACAGCTATCTAGTACCGTCTAATATGTTTGCAACGGTTGTTTTGGGCTATGTGGCAGAAATTTTTGAAAAATTGAACTTAGAGGGTGCTGAGGAGATCGTTCCGCATGCGCAGCGCCTGCAAAAGGAAATCAAGGAAGGAATTGAAAACTACGCCTACACCCAAAATGCCAAGGGTGAAAAGATTTACGCTTTTGAGGTGGACGGTCTGGGGAATGCCAGCATTATGGACGATCCGAATGTACCAAGCCTTTTAGCAGCGCCTTATCTAGGCTTTTGCTCAATTGACGACGAAGTCTACCAAGCGACACGCCGCACCATTCTGAGCCCAGAAAATCCTTACTATTACGAGGGTAAATATGCTGCGGGACTTGGTAGCTCACACACCTTCTACCGTTATATTTGGCCGATTGCCCTAGCCATTCAAGGATTGACCACGCACGATAAGGAAGAAAAACGTCGAATTTTGGACTTGCTCGTGGCCTGCGATGGTGGTACAGGTGTTATGCACGAAAGCTTCCATGTGGACGACCCGACTAAGTATTCTCGTGAATGGTTCAGCTGGGCCAACATGATGTTCTGCGAATTAGTATTAGATTATTATGATTTAAAAATTGAGGTATAGAATTAACAAGTAGAGGAACAAAAATGGAAAATATTACTGTACATATCATTTCTCACAGCCACTGGGATCGCGAATGGTATCTCCCTTTTGAATCCCACCGTATGCAGTTGGTCGAGCTTTTTGACAATCTTTTTGATCTTTTTGAGAATGATCCAGATTTCAAGAGCTTCCACCTAGACGGGCAAACCATTGTCTTGGATGATTATCTGGAAATCCGTCCGGAAAATCGCGATAAACTGCAGCGCTATATTGACGAGGGCAAGCTAAAAATCGGGCCTTTCTATATCTTGCAGGATGACTATTTGATTTCCAGCGAAGCCAATGTCCGCAACACCTTGATCGGTCAGCAGGAGTGCAAGAAATGGGGCAAGTCCACTCAGATTGGTTATTTCCCTGATACTTTTGGAAATATGGGACAAGCGCCTCAGCTCTTGCAGCAATCTGGCATTCATGTAGCAGCTTTCGGCCGAGGAGTGAAGCCAATCGGATTTGACAACCAAGTCTTAGAGGACGAGCAGTTCACTTCTCAGTACTCTGAAATGTACTGGCAAGGTGCCGATGGCAGTAAAGTTCTAGGCATTCTCTTTGCCAACTGGTACAGCAATGGGAATGAAATCCCAGTCGACCCTGAGGAAGCGAAGATTTTTTGGGAGCAAAAGTTAGCAGATGTGAAGAGCTATGCCTCTACCAATCAATGGCTGATGATGAACGGCTGTGACCACCAGCCAGTTCAGCGCAACCTCAGCCAAGCCATCCGAGTGGCCAATGAGCTTTATCCAGAAATCAACTTTGTGCACAGTTCTTTTGATGACTATATGCAAGCTGTGGAAGCGGCCCTGCCTGAGGAACTGTCAACAGTTCAAGGCGAATTGACCAGCCAAGAAACGGATGGTTGGTACACCTTGGCTAATACCTCTTCAGCCCGCATCTATCTGAAGCAGGCCTTCCAAGAAAACAGTAACTTGCTAGAGCAGGTGGTTGAGCCGCTGACTGTTATCACAGGCGGTCACAATCACAAAGACCAGCTGACTTATGCTTGGAAGACCCTCTTGCAAAATGCTCCGCACGATAGCATTTGCGGCTGCAGTGTCGACGAAGTTCACCGCGAAATGGAGATCCGCTTTGCCAAGGTTAATCAAGTGGGCGAATTTGTCAAAGGCAACCTACTGGAAGAATGGAAGCAAAAATTAGATAGCCGCCAAGCTGAGAGTGACCTGCTCTTCACCGTTATCAATACTGGGCTCCATGACAAGGTAGATACCATTTCTGTAGATGTGACATTTGCGACCTGTGATTTCAAGGAAGCGCATCCGACAGAAGCCTATCGAAGAATGGCAGAATTGACAATTCCAGACTTAATTGTGAAGGATTTGGATGGTCGTTATGTCGAAGCTAAAATCGAAGATTTGGGAGCTAATTTCCAATATGACCTACCGAAAGACCGCTTCCGTCAGGCTTATATTGCTCGGCAGCTGCGCGTGACCTTGCCGATTCATCTAGCCCCTCTGGCTTGGAAAACTTTCCAATTGCTTCCTGACGCAAAAGAAGAGCATGAAGGCCTCTACCGCAATGGCGTGATTGACACTCCATTTGTGACTATCAGCTTTGATGAAAATTTGACCGTCTATGATAAGACGACCCACGAAGCCTATGAAGACTTCCTCCGCTTTGAAGATCGGGGCGACATTGGAAATGAGTATATCTACTTCCAACCCAAAAATACAGAGCCAATCTATGCAAAACTGGCTGGCGTTAAGGTGTTGGAAAACAATGCCCGCTATACCAAGGTGGAATTAAACCATGAATTGACCTTGCCAGTAAGCGCAGACGAACTATTGAATCAGGAACAAAAGGGCATCGTTGAGTTTATGACGCGCTCAGCAGGTCGTTCGTCGGAATTGACAACTATGACCTTGACAACTGAGTTGACGGTCTTTGCGGACAGTCCGCAATTGCGCTTTAAGACTCGCTTTACCAATACCGCTAAGGATCACCGCATCCGTGTTCTCTTCAGGACTCACAACAGCAGTAAAACCAACGATTCAGACAGTATTTACGAAGTGGTTCGTCGCAACAACCAACCAGCTGCTTCATGGGAAAATCCAGAAAATCCACAGCACCAACAAGCCTTCGTCAGTCTTTATGATGATCAAAAAGCAGTCACAGTAGCCAATAAAGGCCTAAATGAATACGAGATTTTAGGCGATGATACGATTGCGGTCACTATTCTGCGGGCAACAGGTGAGCTGGGCGACTGGGGCTACTTCCCAACGCCAGAAGCGCAGTGCTTGCGTGACTTCCAAGTCGAATACACAGTAGAATGCCACCAACCACAAGAGCGATTTGCTGCTTACCGTCGGGCCAAAGCCTTCCAAACACCATTGACAGCTCTGCAAATTTCCAAACAAGAAGGAAGTGTTGCGGCAGCTGGACAAGCCTTGGATCACCCTGCCTTGAACCTAGCAGAAATTTGTCCGACAGCCCTGAAAGTGGCTGAAGATGAGTCAGGAATCGTACTTCGTTACTACAATATGACCCAAGAAGAGCAAGAAGTGACAACTGCTTCCCAAACCCTAGTCAACCTTTTGGAAGAAGTACTTCCAGAAAAAGATGGAATCTTAGGACCACAGGAAATTCGCACAGAGCTCATGAAAAAAGATTAAAAAGAGGAGGCTAGGGCAATGGACTAAATATTTGAAAATTTAGTTCCTTGCCCTATTGCCTTGCAAGTTCTAGAAAACAGAGAAAGGAGAAAAAATGCTTATTGCAACAATTGACATAGGCGGTACAGGTATCAAGTTTGCGGCTATGTCCAAAGAAGGAGAGATACGAGAAAAGCAAGAGCTTGCTACGCCAGACAATTTAGATGACTTGCTGACTTGGCTGGATTCTTGTCTTTCCAAGCAGGCTTACCAAGGCATTGCCATGAGTGTGCCTGGGGCGGTTGACCGAGAGACAGGAGTCATTGGTGGGATTAGCGCTGTTCCTTATATTCACGGTTTTTCTTGGTATGATAAGCTGGCTTCTTATGGTTTGCCGGTTCACTTAGAAAATGATGCCAACTGTGTTGGTTTGAGTGAACTTCTTGCTCATCCAGAGCTAGAAAATGCAGCCTGTGTGGTTATTGGCACTGGGATTGGTGGAGCTATGATTATCAATGGCAAGCTTCATCGTGGTCGCCACAGTTTGGGTGGGGAGTTTGGCTATATGACAACCCTAGCACCTGCTGAAAAACTCAATAACTGGTCGCAACTTGCCTCAACTGGCAACATGGTAGCTTACGTGGTCGAGAAATCAGGGCAGGCAGACTGGGATGGTCGCAAGATTTACCAAGAGGCTGCGGCAGGAAATGCCCTTTGTCAAGAAGCTATCGAGCGGATGAACCGTAATCTTGCACAAGGTTTGCTCAATATCCAGTATCTCATCGATCCAGATGTGATTAGTCTGGGCGGCTCCATCAGCCAAAATCCTGACTTTATTCAAGGTGTCCGCTCAGCGATTGCTTATTATGTTGAACGTTATGAAGAGTATTCGGTGGCACCAGAAATTTTAGCATGTACCTACAAGGGGGAGGCTAATCTTTATGGTGCTTTAGTAAACTGGTTACAGGAGGAAGGCCAATGGCCACATTCTTAGGATTATCAAGCAAGCAAGAAAAGGCTCTTGCTCGTTTAGAAAAATATTTGAACTTGGGTGAGATTGAAGTCAGTCTTGTTCCTAGCTCAGCCGTCTCAATCAAGGTGGAAGGCCATCAGGGACGTTATCAAGTCAGCTATCATAAGCCTCATCAGCTCTATCGTGCTTTAGCCCTCTTATCTGCCGCTCTCAAAGCAGGGCAGGATGAGGTACAGATTGAGGAAAGAGCGGCCTATGAGGACTTGGCCTATATGGCCGACTGCTCTCGCAACGCCGTCTTGAATCTGAACTCGGCTAAGAAAATGATTGAAGTCTTGGCCTTGATGGGGTATTCCACTTTTGAACTTTACATGGAAGATACCTATGAGATAGAAGACCAGCCCTATTTTGGCTATTTCAGAGGCCGGTACACTGTTGCAGAATTGCAAGAGATTGAAGCCTATGCCGCAGATTTTGATTTGACCTTCGTGCCTTGTATTCAGACCTTGGCCCATCTGTCAGCCTTTGTCAAATGGGGTGTCAAGGAAGTGCAGGAGCTTCGAGATGTTGAGGATATTTTACTGATTGGGGAAGAAAAGGTCTACGACCTTATCGAAGGCATGTTTAAGACTATGTCCCAGCTTCGCACACGTAAGATAAATATCGGGATGGACGAAGCCCACTTGGTTGGTCTCGGACGTTATTTGATTCAGCATGGTTTCCAAAACCGCAGTCTCCTCATGTGCCAACATCTTGAGCGCGTGCTGGATATCGCTGATAAGTACGGTTTCCACTGTCAGATGTGGAGCGATATGTTCTTCAAGCTCATGTCAGCAGATGGCCAGTATGACCGTGATGTGGAAATCCCAGAGGAAACTCGAGTTTATCTAGAGCGGCTCAAAGACCGTGTGACCTTGGTTTACTGGGATTACTATCAAGATAGCGAGGAAAAATACAACCGTAACTTCCAAAATCATCACAAAATCAGTCAGGACATTGCTTTTGCTGGCGGTGCTTGGAAGTGGATTGGCTTTACACCTCACAATCATTTCAGTCGCTTGGTAGCTCTCGAAGCCAATAAGGCTTGCCGGAAGAATCATGTCAAGGAAGTGATTGTGACTGGCTGGGGAGATAACGGTGGAGAAACCTCACAATTCTCAATCCTGCCTGCTCTGCAGATTTGGGCAGAACTAGCCTACCGAAATGATTTAGATAAATTAGCCGAGCATTTCTTGGTGAGCACAGGCCTTGATGTTGATGATTTTATGAAAGTAGACTTGGCCAATCTATTGCCAGGCTTACCAGAAAACCTCAGCGGTATCAATCCAAATCGTTATATCCTTTATCAAGATATTCTCTGTCCTTTGCTGGAACGCCATATCCGACCTGAAGAAGACAAGCAGCATTTTGGAGCTGCCGCTCAGTCCTTGCAAGAAGTCAGCTACAAAGCTGGTGAATATAGTTATCTCTTTGAGACTCAGGCTCAGTTGAATGCGCTCTTGGCCTTGAAAATTGCCGTCACATCTGGCATTCAAGAAGCCTATCGTGTAGGAGACAAGGATCGCTTGGCAGAACTAGCTGAAAAAGACTTGCCTTTGCTCTATCAAAAAGTAGAAGACTTTGCCGAGCAATTCAGTCGCCAATGGCAGCTAGAAAATAAAATTTTCGGACTGGATACCATTGATATCCGCTTTGGAGGCTTGCTCAAGCGCATCAAACGGGCGCAGGAACGCCTACAGCAATACACAACTGGTCAGCTTGATTCTGTAGAAGAATTAGAGCAAGAAATCTTGCCTTTCAATGACTTTTATGGAGACAAGGACTTTGCAGCCACAACAGCCAACCAGTGGCATACTATCGCTACAGCGTCAACGATTTACACAACGTAATTATTTTGTTTGATCATAGTTTTCATGCCTCTATTCTACTTTTTATCTGTATATTAGATAAATAATTTGTATAGTTTTTTCTATAATTAGGAGTTTAAATGAGAATAGAAAAAGGCATATAATAGAAACATGAAAACGATATCAAAACAATAGAAAGGGAGATTTGAATGAATAAGGTTATCAAAACACTAAAAGAAAACTTTATTTTCTTGCTCATGGTCTTACCAGGAGTTATTTGGTTTGTTTTGTTCTTCTATATACCAGTTTTAGGAAACGTCGTTGCATTTAAGAATTTCAAACTAAGCGGCGAAGGATTCATCCATAGCCTTATGAGCAGTGAATGGGTGGGCTTCAATAACTTCAAGTTCTTGTTTAATTCTAGAGATGCTTATACAATTACACGAAATACCATTCTCTACAATGGTGGTTTCATCGTTTTAGGATTGATTTTCTCTGTCGGAATTGCCATTATCTTTAGCGAACTTCGCTCGAAAAAGATGGTAAAGATTTATCAGACAACCATGCTGTTTCCGTATTTCCTTTCTTGGGTTATTATTAGTTTCTTCGTAGATGCTTTCTTGAACCCTGGTAAGGGCTTGCTGAATAATTTATTGCACAATCCGAATATCAACTTTTATACAGTGGTCTCTTTCTGGCCAGCCTTCATCCTCTTCATTGGTATTTGGAAGGGCTTAGGATACAGTAGTATTTTGTACTATGCAAGTATCATGGGAATTGATCCGACTTACTATGAGGCAGCAACGGTCGACGGTGCTACAAAATGGCAGCGTATCCGTAATATCACCTTGCCATCTTTGGCTTCTCTGATCACAGTACTAACCATTCTAGCAGTCGGAAATATCTTCCGCGCGGACTTCGGTTTGTTCTATACTGTTCCGCATGATTCAGGATCGCTCTATAGTGTAACCAACGTTTTGGATACCTATGTCTATCGTGGATTGACCGGTACAGGTGATATCGGGATGGCGTCAGCTGCGGGTCTCTATCAATCAGTTGTGGGCTGTATCCTTGTTATCGTCAGCAACCTGATTGTCCGCAGAATTGATAAAGAATCTGCTCTCTTTTAGAAGGAGGAACTTATGAAATCCCCAAAAATTCAAAAAGAAAAAGTCGATAATGTGGGAATTCACTCCTTTAGTAAAAAAGCCGATTTTTTCTTTAACATCTTGATTGCGATCTTCTCGCTTTCCTGTGTTCTGCCTTTCTTCTTTGTCATCATCATCTCGCTGACAGATGAAAGCAGTTTGGTTCATAATGGTTTTGCCTTTTGGCCATCACAGTTTAGCTGGGCGGGCTATGAATTCTTATTTGGCTTGAAAGATCAGCTCTTGCAGTCACTCTTTGTGACAGTGGTGATTACGGTAGTAGGTACTAGTTTGAATGTCTTTTTCACAACAACTTACGCCTATGCCATTTCACGTCGAAGCTTTAAATTCAAACGCTTCTTTACCTTGTTTGCAATGGCAAGTATGCTCTTCCAAGCAGGGATGATCCCTACTTACATCGTTATGACCAACTTGCTTGGTTTAGGAGATACAGTGTGGGCCTTGATTTTGCCACTACTGCTTAGTCCTTTCAATATCATTTTGATGAGAACCTTCTTCAAGAGAACGATCCCAGAAGCGATTATTGAATCTGCTAAGATTGATGGTGCCAGCGAGACTCGGATTTTCTTCCAAATCTGCTTGCCACTATCTCTTCCAGGTATCGCTACAATCACTCTCTTCACTGCCCTTGCTTATTGGAACGATTGGTTTAACGCCCTGCTCTACATTCGCAGTGACAACTTAGTTCCCCTTCAGTATTTGCTGATGAAGATTCAGCAAAATATGGACTACTTGTCTAAGAGTGCGGGAGCGAGTGCTCAGCTGGCAGGCTTGACAGGATCTCTCCCTAAAGAGTCTGGTCGTATGGCTATGGTCGTAATTGCAACCTTGCCAATCGCTAGCGTCTATCCATTCTTCCAACGTTACTTTGTTAAGGGATTGACTATCGGAGGCGTCAAAGAATAGCTTGCCCCCTTTAGTCTTAGAGTTTTTACTACTAAAAACTCACATTATTAAATTTGTATATAAAAAATTAAAAGGAGATTTTTCTATGAAAAATTGGAAAAAATATGCCCTAGCTTCTGCTAGCTTCCTAGCTTTCTCAGGCCTCCTAGCAGGCTGCGGTAGTCTTACTGGTAACAACCAAAAGTCATCTAAAACGGATGATGGTAAGACAGTTATCAAGATGTACCAAATCGGTGACAAACCAGATAATTTGGACAAATTGCTCGAAAATGCTAACAAGATTATCGGCAAAGAAATCGATGCTAAGTTGGATATCGAATACATCGGTTGGGGTGACTACGAACAAAAAATGAACGTTATCACTTCATCAGGTGAAAACTACGACATCGCCTTCGCTCAAAACTATGTCATCAATGCCCAAAAAGGCGCTTATGCTGACTTGACTGAGCTCTACAAAAAAGAAGGTAAAAAACTTTACGATTCTTTAGACCCAGCTTACATCAAAGGAAACACTGTCAACGGTAAAATCTATGCTGTTCCAGTTAATGCCAATGTAACTTCTTCACAAAACTTTGCCTTCAACGGACCACTTCTTGAAAAATATGGTATCAGCGATATTTCAAATATCCATTCTTACCAAGATTTGGAACCAGTTTTGAAAGCTGCTAAAGAAAAAGATCCAAAAGTTGTTCCTTTCGCTATCGGTAAGAACTTTATCCCATCTGACAACTTTGATTATCCTGTAACGAACGGCCTTCCTTTCGTTATTGACTTGGAAGGCGATACAACTAAGATTGTAAACCGTTACGAAGTTCCTCGTTTCTTGGATAGCCTCAGAACCATCCATAAGTACTATCAAGCTGGCTATATTCCAAAAGACGTAGCAACTAGCGATACTGCATATCAATTGTCTGAAGATTCTTGGTTCGTTCGTGAAGAAACAGTAGGACCTGCTGACTATGGTAACAGCTTGCTTTCTCGTGTAGCTAACCGTAAGATCGAAATCAGCCAACTGACTAAGAACTACAAGAAGAACCAAACTACTCAAGTAGCGAACTTCGTTATCTCAAACAACTCTAAGAACAAAGAAAAATCAATGGAATTGTTGACTTTGCTTAACACTAATCCTGAATTGCTGAACGGCCTTGTATATGGACCAGAAGGCGAAAACTGGGAAAAAGTTGAAGGTAAAGAAAACCGCGTTCGTACTTTGAAAGGCTACAATGGTAATACCCACATGTCTGGCTGGAACACAGGTAACAACTGGATCCTTTACATCAATGAAAACGTAACAGATCAACAAATCGAAGATTCTAAGAAGATTCTTGCAGAAGCACCAGAATCACCAGCTCTTGGATTTAACTTTAATGTAGATCCAGTTAAGGCAGAAGTATCTAGCATCACTAACACAATGAAAGAATACGACACTGCAATCAACACTGGTACAGTTGATCCTGACGTTGAAATTCCTAAGATGATGGACAAACTGAAATCTGAAGGAGCATACGATAAAGTATTGAAAGAAATGCAAAAACAATACGACGAATTCCTTGCTGCTAAGAAATAAGCAAAATCATAAATCCTCCTCGTCATATTTTGAGGAGGATTTTTCTTCTTTTGACTGAGAGGAATTTTTGGAAACGGTTGAAATGTGTTATAATTTTATAATGTACAGAATGTAAAGAACAGAAAGGAAAAATAATGGGAAGACTAGTTGAGTGGATTTTTCAACGAATTTATATGGCCATGCTTGCGTCCGCTATTTTTTGGGTATTGGCTCTGTGTGGAGGTCTTGTTTTTGGACTTGCTCCAGCCGGTTGTGTGCTCATGACTTTGTTTCAGCAATATGGCTATGACTATAAAAAATATCACTGGAAAGAAGCGTGGGATTTGTTTAAAGAAAATTTCCTTGCTACAAATAAAGTTTTCTTGACCTTGTTTGCAGTGCAGGCTCTTTTGTCTTATGGAATTTATCTCCTCATCCAGCTTCCTCATCAAACGATCCTTTATCTCTTGTTGACGATTGCAAATTTGCTCTTTTTGCTTTTGGCGCCAGCAGTGTATGCAGTTTATTTGAAATTGCAGGTTTTTTTTGATTTTTCTTATAAAAATAGCTTAAAATTATCTCTGATTGGTGTTTTTCTCAATATTTCAGCCATGCTGAAACTTTTATTGGGGACAATCTTGCTATTGATTGCCAGCTACTTTATGCCGGCTTTACTCTTCTTTGTTTTTATTGGGCTTTGGCACTTTTTCATCAGTGATGTCCTAGACCCAATTTACCAAACCATTCAGTCTAAGTTGAAAACAGAAAAATCATGAAGAAATTTTGGCTCCATTCTTTACTAAAAGTCTATGCTGTCATTATGGTGGCGATTGTGGGATGCTTGGGTATCATCCTGTCCTATTCCGGTTGGCAGAGTCGCTATAATGAGACCAAGCAGATTGCACAGCGAGCAGCTACGCGCTTGGCTGACGAAGTGGATTACTATAACCGCCGGGCTAATCAGCTAGCCCAAAGTTTGGTTGAAAATCAAGCAAAGTTGGACGGGATTTATAACTACTTTATCATGAGTCCCTCTGAGTACGCTAGTTGGCGCTTATCTGCGGATGTACCGACTTATGTTCAGGTATCCCTTCACAAAAATATCAATGATATTTATATTGAAAATGAATTTATCATGGGCATTGATATTGCCTTAAATGATTACAAAACCGTTTTTGTTTCTACAAGGCAAGCCCGAGGCGGCATGCAGATTCCAGCTGAAGAATTCAGGCCTGCACGAGAAGCCTTTCCCATTGCGATTTATGATAAGACAGTCGATCAAGTCATTGGAACGATTTACATTCGGATTGATGAGGAGGTCTTCAACAAGGTTGTCGATAATACGCGGGGCGATGTTCCACTCGCTCTCAGCGTTATTTCGCCTTATAAAAAAGAAATCCTGCATTTTGGCGATACAAAAGGAATTGGCCAAGATGACTGGATCAAAAAAGAAACCATTTACAATTATACTATCCAGACGGCAGTGCCTGCGCATTATGTGATAGAGAAAACGGTTTTCAGCACTGGTTTGATTATTTTTTCTGGTCTGATTTTGGTTGGAGTTTTATATGCCGCTTTGCAGAGGATCTTTCTCAATTACCAAAGGCAGGTCGTTGATATTGTGGATACGCTTCATCTCATCACGGATGGTGAAAATCAGAAGCGCATTGCGACAGAGACTAAGGAGCAGGAGTTGCTTCTGATTGCGACAACGACCAATACCATGTTGGACAGTCTGGACAAGAGTATTCGGGATATTTATCGTTTGGAGATTAGCCAAAAAGATGCTAATATGAGGGCCTTGCAGGCGCAAATCAATCCTCATTTTATGTACAATACCTTGGAATTTATCAGGATGTATGCGGTTATGCAGCGGCAGGAAGAGTTGGCAGATATTATCTATGAATTTAGCAGTCTGCTGAGAAATAATATCTCAGATGAATCCAGAAGCAGTTTGAAAAATGAATTGGAATTTTGTCGGAAATATAGCTATCTTTGTATGGTTCGGCATCCCAAATCAGTGGCCTATGGCTTCAAAATTGAAGAAGGCTTGGAAGAAATGATGATTCCCAAGTTTAGTATTCAGCCGCTGATTGAAAATTACTTTGCCCATGGCATCGACTACCGCAGGAAGGATAATGTCATCAGTGTCAAGGCTCAAAAGATAGACGGCGCTGTAAGGTTGATGATCCAAGACAATGGTCGAGGCATCCCAGCTGACCGTTTGGCCGAAATCCAAGACATTCTGACCAGCCGAGAGCTAATGGATGCCCAGAATCGAGAACAGCAAAGATCCATTGGTATTCGGAATATTCATGAACGCTTCTTGCTCTTTTTTGGCGACCGTTATAGTATCCGACTGAAATCTCAAAAGGACCAAGGAGTGACCTATATTATAGAAATTAAGGATGAATAGAAAAAGATGTACAGAGTATTACTAGTCGATGATGAATACATGATCACAGAAGGCTTGAAGGTGCTGATTCCTTTTGAAAAGTGGAATATGCAGGTTGTTTCTACAGCCAATGATGCGGAAACGGCCCTCGCCTATATCAAGGACAATCCTGTGGATTTGGTCATTACCGATGTCAATATGCCAGGGATGAATGGCTTGCAGATGATTGAGCAGATGAAGAATTCCCTGCCCAATGCAGCTTTTATAATTCTTTCAGGCTATCAAGAATTTGAATATGTCAAAACCGCTCTTAATTTGCAGGTGGCAGATTATCTGGTGAAGCCAGTCGATAAGGTCGAACTGGCAGCAATCTTAGAAAAATTGGAAAGGGAATTTGACCGTTCTTCCAATAATCAACTAGAGCTGATTTTTAAAGAAGAGACAAGCGAAGATGAAATAGCTACTTATCTCAAATCCTTCGATAGTGTCTGGTTGGGAGCAGCTGCTCAAGAAAAAGGGCTAGTTTCAGTTCCTTATAGTATTTTAGGACAGACAGGCTATTTGTTTTTATCCTCGCAAAAGGAAGAAGCACTCTATCTAGAAGAATTCACAGCTCCTTATAAACAAGGCCTGCAGGCTTTCAAGCTTAATCTAGAAAAAACTCTATTCTATGGAACGGTTAGCTTGCAAGAAACCAATCCGCTCTTTAGCTATTATGAGCCCATGTATCGTGTAATTATTCAAGGAAATATCGGTCAGATTTTGGACGAATTGGACTTGCTCAAGGATATCGTGCTGCAAAATACGCCTGAAGTTTCAATTACCAAACAGTTGTTCATTCAGTTTATCATGGATGTTTACCATCTGTTTCAGCATTTGAAACCAGACGATATGACAACCATTATCAAAAAGATTGAAAGCACGAATACCTTTGCAGACTTGCTGGATTATATGAAAGATCAGCTCTCAGATTTGTTCGCTCAGTATCGAATGAATGAGAATGTTGCCAATGTCTTGGAGGTGATTGGTCGTGATTATCAAAAAGACTTATCCCTAAAAGATATCAGCAAGGAACTCTATATCAATCCAGTTTATTTGGGGCAGCTAATCAAGCGTGAGACCAACTCCACTTTTGCAGAGTTGCTAAATAAGCAGCGCATCAAGGCTGCCCAGCAGCTCTTACTTGCCAAAAATGACAGTATAGAAGACGTTTGTTATGCAGTTGGATATAGCAATGTTGGTTATTTCTACAAAGTCTTTCGGAAGCTGTGTGGCAAGTCGCCTAAGGCCTATCGGAAGCAAGTCGAGTGATGAAATCGCTAAAGTGAGTGAACCTTCATTTCTTTTCTATATTAATGCTAAAAAAAGTAGAAAAAAAGATATAGAAGAGTCAGTGTGAGAGCCTACTATTCGTGATATAATCAAGCAGAAAGAACTTACAATATGATAAAGGAGTTAGGAGAAGCTTATGGTTGAGTTAAATCTGAAAAATATTTATAAAAAGTATCCAAACAGTGAGCACTATTCTGTTGAAGACTTTAATTTGGACATCAAGGACAAGGAGTTTATCGTTTTCGTTGGTCCGTCAGGATGTGGGAAATCGACAACTCTTCGTATGATTGCGGGTCTTGAGGATATCACAGAAGGAACAGCGTCAATTGATGGTAAAGTTGTCAATGACGTGGCGCCGAAAGACCGTGATATTGCCATGGTCTTCCAGAACTATGCCCTCTATCCACACATGACAGTCTATGACAACATGGCTTTCGGACTCAAATTGCGCAAGTACAGCAAGGAAGATATTGACAAGCGGGTGCAAGAAGCAGCTGAAATCCTTGGTTTGAAAGAATTCTTGGATCGTAAGCCGGCAGACTTGTCAGGTGGTCAACGTCAGCGGGTTGCAATGGGTCGTGCCATCGTGCGTGATGCAAAGGTTTTCCTAATGGACGAGCCTTTGTCAAACTTGGATGCGAAGCTGCGGGTATCCATGCGTGCTGAGATTGCTAAAATCCACCGCCGTATCGGAGCGACCACTATCTACGTTACCCACGACCAGACAGAAGCCATGACGCTTGCAGACCGGATTGTTATCATGTCAGCAACCAAGAACCCTGCTGGAACTGGAACGATTGGTCGAGTAGAGCAAATCGGTAGCCCACAAGAAGTTTACAACCACCCAGTTAACAAATTTGTGGCAGGCTTCATTGGAAGCCCAGCGATGAACTTTATCACTGTGACACTTGAGGGAAATCAAATTGTTGCCAATGGCTTGCGTTTGACAGTTCCAGAAGGAACACTGAAGGTGCTGCGTGAGAAGGGTTATGACGGCAAGAAGTTGATCTTTGGTATTCGTCCAGAAGACATCAATACAGAAGCTGCCTTCTTAGAGACCTTCCCAGACTCTGTGGTTCATGCGACTATTTCTGTCTCTGAGCTTTTGGGTTCTGAGTCTCACCTTTACTGTCAAGTTGGTGACAGCGAGTTTATCGCACGTGTAGATGCTCGTGACTACTCAGAAACAGGTGCTGGAATTGACCTTGGCTTCGACTTGAACAAGGCGCATTTCTTTGATTTCGAAACAGAGAAAACAGTTTATTAATCAGTGAAAATGATGAAGAGGCTGGGACAAAAGTCCTAGCCTCTCAATTGTCTTTGGTTTATCGAGCAAGACGCAGTGGTTGAGTGGGCTCTACTAGGCTGATTTCATCAGCTTTTACAGCCCTACTCAACTGTGCGGAGGTGGGACGACGAAATCGAATTCTAACGAATTACCGATTTCTGTCCCACACTCTTTTTGAATGAACTTTTAGTCTTCGCAATCACAAATGCCTTTAATCAGTGGAGAAATTTGAATAGACTGTTGCTTTCTTTTTGCAGAAGGTCTTTATATAATGAGGTGTAAAGATAAATCGAGAGGTAAATAAATGATGATTCAATTTCCAAAAAACTTCGTCTGGGGATCTTCTACATCGGGTCCGCAAACGGAGGGGCGAATTTCAGAAGATGGGAAGGGAGACAATCTTTGGGATTATTGGTTTAGCCAAGAAGCCCATCGTTTTTATAATGAAATTGGACCTGGTAAGGCATCCACTTTTTACGAAAATTGGGAGCAAGACATCGACCTTTTAGTCGAAACAGGCCACACGGCCTTTCGGACTTCCATTCAATGGTCACGGCTTTTTCCAAATGGACGTGGCCCAGTCAATCAAGTGGGAGTTGACTTCTATCGAAAGGTCTTTGAAAGAATCAAGTCCAAGGGCATTCGCTTGATTGTCAATCTTTATCATTTTGACCTGCCCTTTGCCTTGCAGGAAGCACAGGAAGGCTGGGAAAGTTTGGATACAGTCCATGCTTATGTAGACTATGCCCGTTTCTGCTTTGAAAGCTACGGTGATTTGGTGGATCAGTGGGTAACCTTTAACGAGCCTATTGTACCGGTTGAGTTTGGCTATTTCTACGATGGGCATTATCCTAATAAAGTGGACGCTCAAGCTGCAGTAAAGGTGGCTTATCATACCCAGCTAGCTAGCTCTTTAGCAGTGAAAGCCTGCCATGAGGTTGGAGCAGACTACAAAATCGGCATTATCCTAAATCTGACACCTGCTTATCCACGCAGCCAGCATCCAGCGGACTTGAAGGCAGCTCGTATTGCTGAGCTCTTCCAAGCTAAGTCTTTCTTGGATCCATCTGTTTTGGGATATTATCCAGTAGAGCTGGTCGATCTTTTGCGCGAGCACGATCTTTTGCCGACTACGACTGAGGAGCAGTTGCAGGCTATTCGGGAAAATACAGTAGACTTTTTGGGTGTCAATTATTATCAGCCTCTACGGGTTGCGGCGCCTAAGTATTTGAAGCATCCAGAGTCGCCACTTCTGCCCGATCATTTCTATGAGCCTTATGTCATGCTTGGTCGCAAGATTAATCCTCACCGTGGCTGGGAAATCTATGAACAAGGAATCTACGATATTGCACAGAACATCAAGGAAAACTACGGCAATATTGAATGGATGCTGACGGAAAATGGCATGGGAGTCGAGGGTGAAGAGAAATTCCGTGAAAATGGTATGATCCAAGACGATTATCGGATTGATTTTGTTAAAGGCCATCTGCGCCAGCTCCATCGTGCCATCCAGGACGGGGCTAACTGCACAGGCTACCTCATGTGGACTTTTATCGATTGTTGGTCTTGGCTTAATAGCTATAAGAACCGCTACGGCTTGATCGAGCTCAATCTAGAAACCCAAGAACGGACTATCAAAAAATCAGGGCACTGGTTCAAAGAATTAAGCCGAAATAATGGCTTTGAATAAGTCTATCTACCAATTCATCCTATATAAGATAGGGCGGCTTCCCAACTAATCTTCTGATCGATTTCAGGAGAGCAGCTTAGGGTATCCTGCTCGGATAATAGAATCTGGTCTCAGACTAGGTTCTATTATTTTTTATCTTGTGAGTATATCTAGCTCCTAAAAGCTGTCTTCTAAAACGAAACCGAGAGGATGTCTTTCTTCGCATGTTACATCAGGAAGAGAGAAGTGGTCAGAAACTTGCTGTATCAAACTACTATCTTTAGATTTGCCGCTCGTTCTATGGGTTTCCTTTGTTTTGAAAAAAACGTGAAAAAATGCTATAATGACTAAGATGTGCAAACTTTGTTTGCAAAACTGTAATTCGACTTGGCTTGCCAAGGACCGTTAGTATTAAAATCAAGGAATCTTTGATAAAGGAGATTCTAAAATCGATAGGAGTAAAAATGAGTAAAAGCACGATTAAGCTGATTACTTTGGGTGGCGTTCGTGAGAATGGGAAAAATCTCTACGTCGCCGAAGTGGATGATTCCATTTTTGTATTGGATGCTGGGCTCAAGTACCCAGAAAATGAGCAGTTGGGAGTAGATGTAGTCATTCCCAACATGGATTATTTGTTTGAAAATAAAGACCGAATTGCGGGTGTCTTTCTGACTCACGGTCATGCGGATGCCATCGGTGCACTGCCCTATCTTTTGGCAGAAGCTAAGGTACCAGTCTTTGGTTCGGAATTGACGATTGAGCTAGCTAAGCTCTTTGTTAAAAACAATGACGCTGTTAAGAAATTCAATGATTTTCATGTTATCGATGAAAATACAGAAATTGAATTTGGCGAAACGGTTGTCTCTTTCTTCCGGACGACCCACTCGATTCCAGAGAGCTTGGGAATTGTTGTTAAGACGCATGAAGGCAATATTGTTTATACGGGAGATTTCAAGTTTGACCAATCTGCCAGCGAATCTTATGCGACAGATTTCGGCCGTTTGGCTGAGATCGGCCGTGAGGGCGTTTTAGCTTTGCTGAGTGATTCAGCCAACGCTGACAGCACCGTGCAAGTGGCTAGTGAAAGCGAGGTTGGACGTGAGATTACGGACACGATTTCTGATTGGGATGGGCGTGTCATCGTGGCAGCGGTTGCCAGCAATCTGTCTCGGATCCAACAGGTTTTTGAAGCTGCGGCAGAAACAGGTCGTCGTGTCGTTTTGACAGGCTTTGATATTGAAAATATCGTCCGTACGGCTATCCGCCTCAAGAAATTATCCTTGGCGGATGAGCGCCTGTTGATCAAGCCTAAGGAAATGTCTAAGTTTGAGGACCACGAGCTGATTATCTTGGAGACGGGTCGGATGGGCGAGCCTATTAATGGTCTGCGCAAGATGTCCATTGGTCGTCACCGCTACGTAGAAATCAAAGACGGAGACTTGGTTTACATCGTTACAACGCCATCTATTGCCAAGGAAGCAGTCGTAGCGCGTGTGGAAAATATGATTTACCAAGCTGGTGGCGTGGTCAAGCTGATTACCCAAAACTTGCGTGTATCTGGCCATGCCAATGCGCGTGACTTGCAGCTCATGCTCAATTTATTGCAACCCAAGTACCTCTTCCCGATTCAGGGAGAATACCGTGGGCTGGATGCCCATGCTAAGGCAGCCATGGAAGTCGGGATTTTACCAGAAAATATCTTGATACCGAAGCGTGGCAGCATCATGGCCTACGAAAATGGCGACTTTGTACCAGCTGGAGCAGTGTCAGCAGGCGATGTCATGATTGATGGAAATGCCATCGGTGATGTGGGCAATATCGTCCTGCGTGACCGTAAGGTTCTGTCTGAAGACGGTATCTTTATCGTGGCACTTACGGTCAATCGTAAGGAGAAGAAAATCATTTCCAAAGCCAAGGTTCATACTCGCGGATTTGTCTATGTCAAGAAGAGCCGTGACATCCTGCGGGAGAGCACTGACCTGATCAATAAGACAGTGGAAGACTATCTGGCTCAGGATAACTTTGACTGGGGCGAGCTCAAGGGAACCGTTCGTGATAGTTTGGCCAAGTTCCTCTTTGAGCAAACCAAACGCCGGCCGGCTATTCTTCCGGTTGTCATGGAAGTTCGCTAGATTATTCGTGGGAAGAGCTTTCCCAGTATTTTGCAGAGAGAAAGTCGAATATCGGCTTTTTCTTATCTTTTGGCGGTCGCAGAACAGGCTTTGCTTTCAGAGTGGGACTGGCTATGATGCCTAATCAAGAACAGTAGTTTTTACAAGAGGAGAAAAAAGATGGCAGTGATGCAGATAGAATATTATTCAGAAGTTTTGGAGATGGAGTGGGGAGTCAATGTCCTTTATCCAGATGCGTCGCGCGTGGACGAACCAGATGATACGGATATTCCTGTCTTGTATCTGCTTCATGGTATGAGTGGCAACCACAATAGTTGGCTCAAACGCTCAAATATTGAGCGCCTCGTTCGCTCGACTAACTTGATTGTTGTGATGCCAAATACCAACAATGGCTGGTACACCGATACCCAGTATGGCTATCATTACTATGAAGCTATCGCTGAGGAGCTGCCACGGGTGCTCAAACGCTTTTTCCCCAATATGTCTGATAAGCGGGAGAAAAACTTTATTGCTGGCTTGTCCATGGGTGGCTATGGCTCTTTTATGCTGGCGCTTAAGACTAATCGTTTTTCTTATGCAGCTAGTTTGTCTGGGGCACTCAGCTTTCACGATCAGCATCCAGATGATACTGACCTAGCCAAGCCGGCATACTGGCGTGGTATTTTTGGTGATTTGGAAGACTGGACCAGCAGTCCTTATTCACTGGAAACCTTGGCCAAGCAGTCGGATGGAAAAACTAAGTTTTGGGCTTGGTGCGGCGAGGAGGATTTCCTCTATGCGGCCAATAACCATGCCGTGGAAAATTTGAAAAAGCTAGGTCTGGATATTAGCTACAGCCACAGTCCTGGTAAGCACGAATGGTACTACTGGGAAAAGCAATTGGAGAAGGTTTTAGCTTGGCTGCCGATTGACTTTGTTCTCGAAGAAAGACTGTCTTAAAAAATCATACGATTCAGCGGATTCTGGGTCGAGAATGTGATATAATAATAACGTTTGAATACGAAAGCAGGAGCGAGATATCCCTGCTATTCCCAAATAGGAGATCGAAAATTGACAAAAGATATTCGAGTGCGTTATGCACCAAGTCCAACGGGACTTTTACACATCGGAAATGCGCGGACCGCGCTCTTTAACTACCTCTATGCTCGTCATCATGGTGGAACTTTTATCATCCGTATCGAAGATACAGACCGCAAGCGCCATGTCGAAGACGGTGAGCGTTCACAGCTTGAAAACCTCCGTTGGTTGGGGATGGACTGGGATGAAAGCCCAGAAACACATGAAAACTATCGCCAATCAGAACGTTTGGAATTGTATCAAAAATACATTGACCAATTGCTAGCAGAAGGAAAAGCCTACAAATCTTACGTTACAGAAGAAGAATTGGCTGCCGAGCGTGAACGTCAGGAAGCAGCTGGTGAAACACCGCGTTATATCAATGAGTTTCTAGGCATGTCAGAGGAAGAGAAGGCAGCCTACATCGCAGAACGTGAAGCAGCAGGCATCATTCCAACGGTTCGTTTGGCTGTCAATGAAGCTGGTATCTACAAGTGGACTGACATGGTCAAGGGTGAAATTGAGTTTGAAGGTGGCAATATCGGTGGTGACTGGGTGATCCAAAAGAAAGATGGTTACCCAACTTACAACTTTGCCGTTGTCATCGATGACCACGATATGCAAATCTCTCATGTTATCCGTGGAGACGACCACATTGCCAACACTCCAAAACAGCTTATGGTTTATGAAGCGCTTGGTTGGGAAGCACCAGAGTTTGGTCACATGACCCTGATTATCAATTCTGAAACTGGTAAAAAGTTGTCTAAACGCGATACCAACACTCTCCAGTTTATCGAGGATTACCGCAAAAAGGGCTACCTACCAGAAGCAGTCTTTAACTTTATCGCTCTTCTCGGTTGGAATCCTGGTGGGGAAGACGAAATCTTCTCTCGTGAAGAACTCATCAGACTCTTCGATGAGAACCGCCTCAGCAAGTCTCCAGCTGCCTTTGACCAGAAAAAGATGGACTGGATGAGCAATGAGTACATCAAGAATGCGGATTTTGAGACAATCTTTGAAATGGCAAAACCATTCTTGGAGGAAGCAGGACGCTTGACCGACAAGGCTGAAAAAATGGTAGAACTCTACAAACCACAAATGAAATCAGTGGATGAAATCGTTCCATTGACAGACCTTTTCTTCTCAGATTTCCCAGAATTGACGGAAGCTGAGAAAGAAGTGATGGCTGGTGAAACTGTTCCTGTGGTGTTGGAAGCTTTCAAAGCAAAACTGGAAGCAATGACAGATGAAGAATTTGTGACAGAAAACATCTTCCCACAAATCAAAGCAGTCCAAAAAGAAACAGGTATCAAGGGCAAGAACCTCTTCATGCCAATCCGTATCGCTGTTTCTGGTGAAATGCATGGTCCAGAATTACCAGATACCATTTATCTATTAGGCCGTGAAAAATCCATCCAGCATATCGACAATATGTTGAAAAAAATTCAATAAGATAAACCAGCTTTCGAGCTGGTTTTTGCTTTCTAAAAAGCTGTATTTATGTTACAATAATGTTACAAGAACAAGAAATATTGCGAGGTGCTAAAGATGAAAAAATGGGTGATTCTCTTGGCTGGAACTTTGGTGGCATCGTCTGTGTTAGTGGCCTGCGGTCAAAAGAAAGAAAAACCGACTTCGCCTTCTAGCAGTTCCAAAGTTAGCTCGACCTCGACCAGCTCAGCTTCTTCCAAAAAGTCTGAGACGAGCAAAAGTTCGACAGAGCTGTCTACTGAAACAAGTAGTTCGGACACTTCTATCTCTAGCAGTCAGGAGCCTTCGGAGCCAGCAACTAAGGAGTCTTCTGCTAAGTCAGAAAGCAAGGGGGAAAGAGAGCCTGCCGCTACCTCTAGTTTAGATATGCAGGCCATTGCTTCTGGGGACTTTTCTAGCATGGCTGGTACTTGGCGGGATGCCAATGGCGTCACTTATACATTTGATGCCAAGGGACTTGTATCAGATGTTGCCAAGTTGGAGCTGGTTTACGCTGGTCTGGATGAAAATGGAATTTATCGTACTAGCATTCGTTGGCATAATCTTACAGGTGCTGCCTTGTCTATTATTCCAGCGGGGAAAAAGTTGCCAGCAGGAGAGACTGTTAGCGGACAGGATCCGACTGATAGTAGTCGAGATCGCTTCATTATTGCCCAAGGCATCTCAGAGCACCCAGACGTTTTTTACCGTGTAAAATGAGAGTGGGACAGAAATCGGTAATTCGTTAGAATTCGATTTCGTCGTCCCACCTCTGCACAGTTGAGTAGGGCTGTAAAAGCTGATGAAATCAGCGTAGTAGAGCCCACTCAATCACTGCGTCTTGCTCGATAATCCAAATACAATTGAGAGGCTAGGACTTTTGTCCCGGACTCTTTTTTGGAGCTGTACTGCCGATCTCTTCTTTCCGAACAGCTTCTTTCATTCGGTAAAACTATTCAAAAAGAGGGCTCGTCTCGCACCTAGCCCTTATTGGCTTTTTGGGAAAATATGGTATAATAGAGTTAATTTTGGTGGATGGAGTTGAGTTTTGAGAAAAAACTATCGCGTCAAGAGCGAAAAAGATTTCAAGGCGATTTTTAAAGCTGGGCAGAATTTTGCCAATCGAAAGTTTGTCGTTTATAAATTAGAAAAAGAACAGCGCCATTTTCGAGTGGGGGTTTCAGTCAGTAAAAAGCTGGGCAATGCAGTTGTCCGCAATAGTATCAAAAGAAAGATTCGTCATGTCTTGATTCAGCATCGGGCAGATTTGACCAAGGATGACTTTGTTGTTATTGCTCGCAAGGGAGTTGAAACTCTAGACTACCATCAAGTGGAACAAAATTTATTGCATGTCTTAAAAGTTTCAAAAATTTATCAGGAAGGATTTGTTTGTGAAAAAGAAGAGTAAGATAGGATTTCTTTTAGTGGCTTCGCTGCTCATTCTGACAGCTTGTGGCACTAGCGAAGTGACCGCTAATTCAAGTGATTTTTGGGAGAAATTAGTTTATTTCTTTGCGGAGATGATTCAATTCTTGTCCTTTAATGGAAGTACAGGGATTGGGATTATTCTCTTTACATTGATTATTCGGACAGTCTTGTTGCCAGTCTTTCAATTTCAGACGACCTCCTCTAGAAAGATGCAGGAAGTTCAGCCTCATATCAAGAAGCTTCAGGAAAAATATCCGGGCAAAGATATGGATAGCAGAGCAGCTTTGGCAGAGGAAACCAGCAAGCTTTATAAAGAAATGGGGATCAATCCCTATGCTGCTTTTCTTCCGCTCTTTATCCAAATGCCAGTGCTTGTGGCACTTTTCCAAGCTCTGACACGAGTTGAATTTCTAAAAACAGGTCACTTCCTCTGGCTTAATCTAGGAACAACAGATCCTACCTTTATCCTACCTATTCTCGCTGCTCTCTTTACTTTCTTTAGCACTTGGCTATCCAATAAAGCCTTGCCAGAAAAAAATGGTGGGACGGCAGTGATGACCTACCTAATGCCGGTATTGATTTTCTTCTTTTCGGTGTATGCAGCCAGCGGGGTTGCTCTTTACTGGACAGTTTCTAACGCCTATCAAGTCGGTCAGACCCTACTTTTGAGCAATCCTTTTAAGATTATTGCTGAACGTGAAGCAAAGGCAAAGGCGGAGCGCCAATTGGAAATGAAGAAAAAACGTGCCCTTCAAAAAGCACAGAAAAAGAAAAAGTAAAAAGGAGGACTCTTGCAGATGGTTATTTTTACAGGAGCAAGTGTTGAAGAAGCGATTCAAAATGGACTAAAAACGCTGGATATCCCACGAATGAGAGCACATATTACCGTTGTTTCGCGTGAAAAGAAAGGATTTCTCGGTTTATTTGGCAAAAAGCCTGCGCAGGTAGATGTGGAGCCGATTGCTGAAACGACTGTGACCAAGGCCAACCAACAGGCGGTAAAAGGAGTTCCTGAGGAAATCAATGCACAAAACGAGCCAGTACAAAGTGTTAGTGAAGCAACAGTCGACTTGGGACGAGTGGTGACGGCTATCAAGAAGGCCGAAGGCGAAGGTGAAACTGTTTCAGAAAAAGTCAAGGCTGAAATTCTTAAAAATGATAAAGATGCCAGTACCATTCTGGAAGAAACAGGTGCAATTGATTTCTTAAAGACCAGTCAAGCGGTTGATGAAGCACAGACTCAGAAAGACTCAGAGGAAGATAGCTCTTTAGCAGAAGTGGCACCTAGTCAGCAAGAGACAGCTGAGTCGTCCTTCTTTGACTTGGGGATCCAGGTTGAGGATGATTGTGATATTGAAGAAGTTGTCGCAAGTGTGACCACATATGTGCAAAAGATTGTGGATGAAATGGATGTTGAAGCGACTCTTTCTAGTAGCCACAATCGCCGAACAATCAATATGCAAATTGATACGAATGAGCCAGGGCGCGTGATTGGTTACCACGGTAAAGTCTTGAAAGCCTTGCAGCTGTTGGCTCAGAATTATCTTTACAATCAATATTCCAAGAGCTTCTACATTTCTATCAACGTGAATGACTATGTGGAGCATCGTGCAGAAGTTTTGCAAAGCTATGCGCAAAAATTGGCTCAGCGTGCTCTAGAAGACCGTCGCAGCCAGCATACGGATCCTATGTCTAATAGTGAGCGTAAAATCATCCACCGGATCATCTCAAGAATTGATGGTGTGACTAGCTATTCAGAAGGCGATGAGCCTAACCGCTACGTTGTTGTAGATATTGATTCGGAATAAATCTTAACCAGCTGCTCAGCTGGTTTTTAGATACAGAAAGGAGAAAATTCCATGTCACTTTTTCCAGCTATTGAGTCGTTTTTGACTGTTCAAGGAAGTAAATACATTTCACCAGATAAGGCAGGGGAACTGCGAGAGACAATGTTGGATTTGAAAGCTAGAGGTCAGGCTGCTCGGCAAGAGTTTGCGAATTTGGTCCGAGACTTTCAGGTTCTCTATCCTAAGCTGAGTCTGGAGCGGACCAGCAATTGGCTGAATCAGGCTCAGATTTTACGCCCACATTTTTGGAATTATCTAAGAGGCTATGGGGAAATCACAGAGCCCATGTTCGCTCTGCGCTTGTATGGAACTGCAGAAGATTTTGGAGTGTCGCTGGAGGTAAGCTTTATGGAGCGCAAGAAAGACGAGCACAGTCTCAGCAAGCAAAATCGGGTGCTGAATCTGCCCATTCAGCCGCCAGCTTACTATTTTGCCCAGATAGATGGCGTGAGTCAACGCTTCGAAGCTACGGAAGCAAATAGGCAGCATCTAAGCCAGCAGGTGGCTGCTGGGCTAGTCCGCAAGGTTTTGATCAAATATGACGTCAATCTTTCCGAGGCCGCAAGTAAGCAACAAGTTCTGTCGGAGCTTGAGCAGGCTATGACAGCTTTGATTCCCTTCTATGAGGCGACACGATTTGAATGATTTCGCTTCCAAAAAGAAACAATTCATCCAATACTATTGACAAACAGGAGAGAATCAGATAGAATAGTAAAGTATGTTTAGTAACTGATCACTTTATAGCCGGCTAAACGAATACAAAATCTATGAGGAGGTATTCATCGTGAAACGTACTTATCAACCAAGTAAACTTCGTCGTGCGCGCAAACACGGATTCCGTAACCGTATGTCAACTAAAAACGGTCGTCGCGTATTGGCAGCTCGTCGTCGTAAAGGACGCAAAGTTTTGGCTGCATAATCCAAACGATTACCATAAAGAAACCAGTGGAGACTCGAGACCGCTGGTTTTTCTATTGTTCTTGATAAAATAGGCTTCTATGGTTTAAGGGTGGCTAGTATTGCTATGAAGGAGTCCGTGCAGAATAGGAACTTTACATGAAATGGAAGGTAAACGGGCTAGTCTAGGTGGTTTCTAGGTGTATCTTATCTAGTTTGAATAAAAGAAAAGAGAGTGGGATAGAAATCGGTAATTCGTTAGAATTCGATTTCGTCGTCCCACCTCCGCACAGTTGAGTAGGGCTGTAAAAGCTGATGAAATCAGCGTAGTAGAGCCCACTCAACCACTGCGTCTTGCTCGATAATCCAAAGACAATTGAGAGGCTAGGACTTTTGTCCCAGCCTCTTTTTGATACTTATATTGGCATATAAGTATGCTCTCTATCAAGCAGCTAAGAGCAGGGGATAGAGGTAGCAGAGCAGCGTGAAACTAATAAGGGCGTAGAAGATACCGATTCGGATCGCTTGGATGGGCTTGTAGAAGCGAATCAGGGTTAGAATACACCAGACCAGTAGAACAAGGATAAACCAAGCTGAAATCAGGCGCAATGGTGTTGGACCATAAAGATAGATATAGATGCCAAAGAGTTTCCAGCCGGCAAGCAAGGCCAGTAAAAAGGCGAAAATAAAGAGGATAGTGCTGGCTAGACGAGTACCTTTCTGGTCCCAGAGAGGTTTTTGGGCCAGCAAATAAAAGGCGGCTAAGACAGCGAAATTTAGAAGTGATACACGAACGAGTTGCCAGAAGCCAGCAACAGCAACAGTTGAGGCATTTTGCGGAGAAATAGTTTGGAGACTAGTGCCAGTACTAAGGAGTTCGTTTAATTCTCCTAAACCAACAAGGAAAAAGAGAGCGTAGGTCAGGCAGAGACTGCCGATGATGATATAGGCTGTAAAAGCAGGAAACATCTGCAGTGGCTGAATGCTATTTTGGAAACTTTGGTAGGTAACTTTGATATTCTTTTGATTCAGTAAGCTGCCAACAATCAGACTGTAGAGATAGAGGCCAATAGGTAGGGCCAAGAAGAGACGAAGAGCGATGGCGTCTGTATCAAGATTTGAAAAGATCAAGTCAAAGAAAAGATGCAAGGCATCAGCTGTATCACTAAAGAAAAGAGCAAATCGATCAGAGACTTGGCTGAGTTGTGACCAAACGAAGAAGACAAGCGTACCAGCAATAAGAAGGCTGCTTGCGATCATCGTACTTTGGAGTGCTTTTTTAGAAGAATCGCTGTCTTCAGTAGTTGCATCTGAAGCCTTATCGCTCAGAGCAAAGACCTGAAGACCAGCGAAAAAGTTTCTAAAAGGTAGAATCACAAAGGCCTGAATGCTATCGTACCAAACCATGATTCCCAAGCGGCCTTGATTGAGCCAGCCCGTCCGTGACAGGATATAAAAAGAAAAGGAGATGTGGAGAGTCAAAGTCTGAAAAATTTCTAATTGTGGGTGAAAGCCCCAGATACTGAGTGCCAGTGCCTGAGTCAAACTGAGAATCAGGAAAAGCTTGGACTCGAGCCCAGTAGAGACATCCTTTTCGATTTGAGGCAAGCTTTTTGGCGTTTTTCTTACTAACCACTCGGTCAGGCTAATCAAACCAATTGCAATAGGGAAAAAGTAAATGGTCTTGTTGCCGTCGATGGCAACTGTATAAAAGTAGGCCAAAAAATAGAGAATGAGAGAGCTGATTCTATAATTATTCAGTTCCTTTATATTTAAAGCTGTGAAGATGTTTTTTCGTTCTTGGTCTTTTTCAAAAGGAAGGTAGGGTTGCCCCGTCATCTGTTCTTGTGATGGTGTTTCCATGTTTATTTCTCCTCGGTTTCATCTGTGATATATTCAAGAATATCGCCGGGTTGGCAGTCCAATTCCCGACAAAGGGCATTAAGTGTTGAAAAGCGTATTGCCTTGGCTCGGTTATTTTTCAAGATGGACAAGTTGGCAGGGGTGAGGTCAATCAATTCTGCTAAGCGTCCAGCACTAATCCGTTTTTGAGCCATGACAAGGTCTAAATTTATCTGAATCATAGTCCCTCCTAAATCGTGTAGTCTACTTCTTCTTGCAGCTCAATTGCCTTGCCAAAAGCATTGCGGATAACCCGAATAATCAAGGTTAAAATGCAGCAAGAAACGGCTACGAGGAGCATGGGCATATAGACAGTCAAGCCCATAAAGAAAGAAATGAGGGCGACCATTCCGACTTCCCAGCCCAGATAGCGCATATACTGTACATTCTGTCTGATAAAGACTTGATTTTTCCCGATGCGGCTAAGGAGCCGATAGAGATGCACGATACAGGTCAGAGCCAGACAGCCTAAGACATAGCCTAGAAGCAACAATATCCAATAACGACTTTCTCCCTGAAAGAAAGGAGAGGGAAATTCGATGACTAGGCTGACTACCCAAGGTCCGATGGCTATCAGGACAATGGAAGCAATGAATAAAATGCTGAGGCTGATTTTTGTAAGCACAATGCTTATATCTTCAGCTGTTTTTTGTCTTGTCTTTGACATGGATTCCTCCAAATAATTTCTATTTTTATTTACTATATCACAAAATATATCGATAATCAATAACAAAATATCGAAAAATAATAAAAAATTATCAAAAAACAGTAAAATTATTTTTGATAGGAGTTGAAAAAATAATAAATACCCTCTGAAGTAGGCGGAGAGAAAGTAAAGCTCTTGCCCCTTTATCTGACTTTTTTGGTATAATGAAGAACAGGAAATATAAGGAAGTAAAGCATGAAAATTTTTGATACACACACGCATTTAAATGTGGAAGAATTTGCTGGGCGAGAGGCAGAGGAGCTCCAGCTAGCTGCAGAAATGGGCGTTAGCAATATGAATGTCGTCGGTTTTGACCGGCCGACCATTGAGCGCGCCTTGGAGTTGGCCGACAGTTATGAGCAGATTTACGCTACGATTGGCTGGCATCCGACTGAGGCTGGGACTTATGATGAGGCGGTGGAAGCCTATCTGCTGGACAAGCTTGGTCATCCAAAAGTGGTGGCTCTGGGCGAGATTGGTCTGGATTATCACTGGATGACAGCGCCCAAGGAAGTGCAAGAGCGAGTATTTCGCCGACAAATCCAGCTCTCCAAAGAGTTAGACCTGCCCTTTGTCGTCCACACGCGCGACGCTTTAGAGGACACCTATGAGATTATCAAGAGTGAGGGTGTAGGCCCTCGAGGCGGTATTATGCATTCTTATTCGGGTTCTTTGGAAATGGCAGAGCGCTTTATCGAGCTGGGGATGATGATTTCCTTTTCTGGAGTCGTTACCTTTAAAAAAGCGACGGATATTCAAGAAGCTGCGCAGCACCTACCTTTGGACAAAATCCTCGTCGAGACAGATGCGCCTTATCTGGCACCTGTTCCCAAGCGTGGCCGAGAAAACAAAACAGCCTATACCCGCTATGTTGTAGAAAAAATTGCTGACCTGCGTGGGTTGACGGTCGAAGAAGTAGCGCAGGCGACCTATGAAAATGCAAAGAAGGTGTTTAGGCTTGACTGAGAAGATAAAAATCCCGCAAGTGGTCGTTGTGGAAGGGCGTGATGACACAGCCAATCTCAAGCGCTATTTTGATCTTGAGACCTATGAAACTAGAGGCTCTGCCATCAGCGATGCGGATATCGAGCGGATTCGTCGCTTGCAGGACTTACATGGTGTTATTGTTTTTACAGACCCTGACTTCAATGGCGAGCGGATTCGCCGTCTGATCATGACGGAAATTCCCGCTGTCCAACATGCCTTTCTCAAGCGTGACGAAGCAGCCCCTAAGTCCAAGACCAAAGGGCGTTCACTAGGCATTGAGCATGCGAGTTTTGAAGACTTAAAAACAGCCCTCGCTGGGGTAACCAGCCATTTTGAATCAAGCAGTGATTTTGATGTGACAAAGAATGACCTCATGCGGCTGGGCTTGCTTATGGGAAGCGATAGCCGTCAGCGTCGAGAGTATCTGGGCGAAGAACTCCGCATCGGCTATTCCAACGGCAAGCAGCTGCTCAAGCGGTTGGAACTGTTTGGCGTGACTTTGGCGGAAGTAGAAGAAGCCATTCTCAAATATTCAGTCTAACGGAGTAAGAAATGGAAAAAGTAATTATTACGGGCGGCAATAGTGGTATTGGCTACCAGGCTGCTAAACAGTTAGCTGAAAAGGGGTGGTCAGTGACCCTATTTTGCCGACGGAAAGAAGCTGCCGAGCAAGCTTGTGAGGAAATTCGTCAACAGACAGGAAATCGACATGTAGATTATACCTTGGTTGATCTATCAGATATGAAGAGTGTCAGGAAAGCAGTGGAACAGTATATTCAAAAAGAAGATGTTCTAGACGTTCTAATTAACAATGCAGCTGACTTTGATTTGTCAGTCAAAAAGCCCATCCTGACTAAGGGTGGTTTAGAAAAGCAATTTGCGACCAATGTTGCCGCCCCTTTCTTGCTGTCTATCTTGTTGAAAGGTTTGTTGGAAAAATCTGAGAGTGGTCGGATTATTAATATTTCTTCCCAAGGGCTGATGCTTTATCCTTTCATGAAGCTTGATTTTGAAAATTTAGCTGGTCAAAAACATTATAGTCCTGCCAAGACCTATTATCAGAATAAACTGGCCTTGTTGATGCTGTCGCTTTATATGCGGAAATGGTGGAAAGGTATCAAAATTCAGGCAATCCGTGTGACCAATGTCAGAGTTGATATGCGCCGCTACAATCACCTCAACACTTTTATGAAAAATCTGTATAAAATTAAGTCAAGATTTTCGATTAGCCCTGAAGAAATGGCTAAAGTTTACACAGCCTTATCTACAGAAGATTGCTATAAAGGATTTTTGTATGACGAAAAATGCAAAGAAGTTAAGGCTAATGCATTTGCTTACGAGGAAGAAGAGCAGAAAAAACTTTACACCTTGCTAGAGCAAATGACATCCTTAAAAGATAATGAATAAATAATTAGAAAAGAGAAAAGATGAGAATTGCAGACTATAGTGTGACCCGTGCCATTCTGGAGCGTCACGGTTTCACCTTTAAAAAATCGTTCGGTCAGAATTTCCTGACGGATACCAACATCCTCCAGAAGATTGTGGATACAGCCGAGATTGATAAAAATGTCAATGTCATTGAAATTGGTCCTGGTATTGGGGCTTTGACAGAATTTTTGGCGGAAAGTGCCGCCGAGGTAATGGCCTTTGAGATTGATGATCGACTGGTTCCGATTTTGGCGGATACTCTGCGCGATTTTGACAATGTGACAGTGGTTAATCAGGATATTCTCAAGGTTGATCTGGCTCAGTACATAGCAGAGTTTAAGAATCCTGACCTGCCTATCAAGGTAGTGGCGAATCTTCCCTACTACATCACGACGCCGATTCTCATGCATTTGATTGAGAGCGGGATTCCTTTTAGTGAGTTTGTCGTGATGATGCAGAGGGAAGTGGCGGATCGAATTTCAGCTCAGCCGAATACCAAGGCTTACGGCAGTTTGTCGATTGCGGTCCAGTATTACATGACGGCCAAGGTTGCCTTTATCGTGCCGCGGACAGTCTTTGTGCCAGCGCCAAATGTGGATTCGGCCATTCT
Organism: Streptococcus sp. 27098_8_113; assembly: GCF_041432545.1. Classification (NCBI taxonomy): domain Bacteria; kingdom Bacillati; phylum Bacillota; class Bacilli; order Lactobacillales; family Streptococcaceae; genus Streptococcus; species Streptococcus sp. 27098_8_113. The sequence goes on from NZ_JAPVZU010000001.1 coordinate 98,669, forward strand.
CAAGATGGTACGCAGAGACCAGCCAGCAGTTGAAGTCCAAGACGAGAAATTCTTTTTCAAGGTTTCCAAGGCTAGCTTTGTCCACCGTCGCAAGACGCTCTGGAACAATCTGACCAGTCATTTCGGGAAGTCAGAGGAGACCAAGGCTAAGCTAACAGCTGCTTTAGAGCAAGCTGAATTGTCTCCAAGTGTCAGGGGAGAAGCCTTGACTTTGGCAGATTTTGCCCGTCTGGCGGATGCCTTGAAGGAACAAGGATTATAAGATTTGAAAACCAGCCCTTTTTGAAAAAGGCTGGTTTTTTGAAATAAATTTCAAGAAGATTTCATAATTTTCCAAAACAAAAACTCTTGTCAACTTGGACAAGAGTTCCTGTTCGATGCGGAGGAAGGGATTTGAACCCTCACACCCGTACGGGCACATGCGCCTGAAGCATGCGTGTCTGCCGTTCCACCACCTCCGCTTGCTTTTTATTATAACATATTTTTTGAAAATGCCAATAGTAAAAGCCAAATATATGTTTTTTTGATATAATAATTGTATTAACTTTAAAGGAGCAGTCTTGCAAGGAATAATTATCAAAGCCTTGGCTGGCTTTTATTATGTAGAGTCAGATGGGCAGGTGTATCAGACGAGAGCGCGTGGGAATTTCCGCAAAAAAGGACAAACGCCTTATGTTGGTGACCATGTCGAATTTTCAGCGAACAAGGATTCTGAAGGCTACATTTTAAAAATAGACGAGCGTAAAAATAGTTTGGTGCGGCCACCTATTGTCAACATTGATCAGGCAGTTGTCATTATGAGTGCCAAGGAGCCAGATTTCAATGCCAATCTCTTGGATCGTTTTCTGGTGCTTTTAGAGCATAAGCGGATCCATCCTATTATCTACATCAGCAAGTTAGACCTGCTTGAAGATGAGCAGAGCTTGGATGTCTATGTACAGGCCTATCAGGCCATCGGCTATGAGGTCGTTAAAACCACTGAGGAGTTGCTGCCACTTCTGACAGGGAAAATCACTGTTTTCATGGGTCAGACTGGTGTTGGAAAGTCCACTCTGCTCAATAAAATAGCACCAGACTTGCAATTAGAAACAGGAGAAATTTCTGAAAGTCTGGGGCGGGGGCGTCATACGACACGAGCGGTTAGCTTTTATAACCTGAATGGCGGAAAAATTGCGGACACTCCGGGCTTTTCTTCTCTGGATTATGAGGTGGACAAGGCAGAAGATCTGAATGCAGCCTTTCCAGAAATTGCCGGAATCAGTCGGGACTGCAAGTTCCGAACTTGTACCCATACGCACGAGCCGGCTTGTGCCGTCAAACCAGCCGTAGAAGCCGAGCGAATTGCAGCTTTTCGTTTTGAAAATTACCTGCAATTTCTCAGTGAAATCGAGAACCGTCGTGAAACCTATAAAAAGACAGCTAAAAAACTTCCTAAATAGAGAAAGGAACTATCATGAAAACATTTAAAATTGCTCCCTCTGTTCTGAGTGCGGATTATGCTAATTTTGAGACTGAGTTGAAAAAGCTAGAAGCTAGCGGAGCGGAGTATGCCCATTTGGATGTCATGGATGGCCATTTTGTACCCAATATCAGCTTTGGAGCCGGTGTTGTGGCCAGTATGCGTCCCCACAGCAAGATGGTTTTTGATTGTCATCTCATGGTATCCAATCCTGAGCATCATATTGAGGAATTTGCTCGAGCAGGTGCAGATATTATCAGCATCCATGTGGAAGCAACACCGCATATTCATGGAGCTTTGCAGAAGATTCGGGCGGCAGGTGTCAAGCCTAGTGTCGTCATCAATCCTGGAACACCGGTTGAAGCGATAAAAAATGTCTTGAATTTAGTGGATCAGGTCTTAGTGATGACAGTCAACCCAGGCTTTGGGGGTCAGGCTTTTCTGCCCGAAACTATGGGTAAGATTCGTGAACTGGTCGCTCTGCGAGAGGCCAATCAGCTGAACTTTGATATTGAAGTTGACGGTGGGATTGACGATAAGACGATTCAGATGGCTAGAGAAGCTGGCGCCAATATTTTTGTGGCCGGTAGCTATGTCTTCAAAGGTGATGTCAGCCATCAAGTTCAGACCTTGAGGGATGTACTAGATGCTTAGGATTGCTCTGTTTGCTGGCGGTGATTTGACGGAGGTCAATCGAGATTTTGATCTTTTTGTCGGAGTTGATCGTGGTGCCTTTTATTTGCTAAAGCAGGGCTTGCCTCTAGATCTAGCGGTTGGTGATTTTGATTCTGTCTCTGACGAAGAATTGCTGCATATCAAAGATAGAGCCAAGGAAGTCATTCAGGCTCAGCCTGAAAAGGATGATACGGACTTAGAATTGGCTGTTCTGGCTTGCTTTGAGCGCTATCCAGACGCTTATCTGACGATTTTCGGCGCCTTTGGCGGTCGTCTAGATCATGCTCTGGCCAATGTTTTCTTGCCCAGCAATGATAAAATCGCTCCCTATATGGAGCAGCTGATCTTAGTGGATGCCCAGAATTGCATCTGCTATGTTCCCTCTGGCCGTCATGAGATCAAGCCGGTGGAAGGCATGGACTATCTGGCCTTTCTGCCGACAGAGGATGTTCCTTTGACCATTGAAGGAGCTAAATATCCTTTAAACGAAACGAATTTTTTCTTTAAAAAAGTCTATGCTTCTAACGAATTTATAGATAGACCTGTATTTTTATCCTTTGACAGGGGTTATACGGTTGTTATTTACAGTAAAGATAGGAGTTGATATGGAATATATCATCATCATCCTGCTTATCATCAATCTGGTCTTTCTCTATTTCTTCTGGCAGAGACAGGGGCAGCAGGAGCAGGCAATCAGAGTCTTGCTAGAAGAGCAGGAGGATCACTTGTCCGACCAGCTGGATTACCGCTTTGAGCAGGAAAGGCAGCAGGAGGCTCTTCGGCAAAAAGAGTTGGAACTTGTTCTGGGAGATCGGCTGGCAGAAGTTCGAACAGATTTGCACCTTCATTTGACGGATTTGCGAACCGAAATGGCGGATAGTTTCAGTAAAAATCGAGACAAGACCGATGAGCGGATGCGTCAGATTCAGGAGTCAAATGACTTACGGCTGGAGCAGATGCGCCAAACTGTTGAGGAAAAATTAGAGAAGACTTTGCAGAGTCGTCTGCAGACCTCCTTTGAGACGGTGTCCAAGCAGCTAGAGTCTGTTAATCGTGGTTTAGGAGAGATGCAGACAGTGGCTCGGGATGTGGGCAGTCTCAATAAGGTTCTTTCCAATACCAAGACCCGTGGCATTATGGGCGAGCTCCAGCTGGGACAAATTATCGAAGACATCATGACACCTAGCCAGTATGAGCGGGAATTTGCCACAGTGTCAGGTACTAGTGAGCGCGTGGAGTATGCTATCAAATTGCCTGGGCAGACAGAGCAGGACTATGTCTACCTGCCCATCGATTCCAAGTTTCCTCTGGCGGATTATTACCGCTTGGAAGATGCTTATGAATCGGGCAACAAGGAAGAAATTGAATTTCACCGTAAGTCGCTGTTAGCTAGCGTCAAGCGCTTTGCCAAGGATATCAACAGTAAATATCTGGCTCCGCCAGCTACGACGAATTTTGGGATTATGTTTTTGCCAACGGAGGGACTCTATTCCGAAGTGGTTCGCAATCCAGAGTTTTTCGACGGTTTGCGGCGAGATGAGCAGATTGTCGTAGCTGGACCGTCTACCTTGTCAGCCCTGCTCAACTCTCTCTCAGTTGGCTTTAAAACCCTAAACATCCAGCGTAGCGCAGATGACATCAGCAAGGTTCTGGGCAGTGTCAAGCTGGAATTCAATAAGTTTGGCGGTATTCTAGCCAAGGCTCAGAAACATCTGAAGAACGCTTCTGGTAGCATTGACGAGCTACTGACTCGCCGAACCAATGCCATTGAAAGAACGCTACGGCATATTGAATTGTCTGACCAAGACCTTCATTTACACTTGCTCGATATTCCAGATGAAAGGGAAGACTATGAAAATTAATCAAATGAAAAAAGATGAGATGTTTGAAGGCTTTTATCTGATTAAGTCAGCCGAAGTCCGACAGACCAGAGCTGGGAAGAATTACCTCGCCTTCACTTTCCAAGATGACACTGGAGTGATTGAAGGGAAATTATGGGATGCCCAGCCCCATAATGTGGCAGAATTTACAGCGGGGAAAGTCGTTCACATGCAAGGACGCCGCGAAGTCTACAATAACACCCCGCAGGTTAATCAGTTGACCCTGCGCCTGCCAAAAGCGGGTGAGCCTAATAATCCTGCTGATTTCAAAGAAAAACCACCTGTTGATCAAAAAGAACTGCGAGAATATTTGGCGCAAATGATTTTCAAGATTGAAAATCAAGTCTGGCAAAGGGTTGTGCGCTCCCTTTACAGCAAATATGATAAGGAATTCTATTCCTACCCAGCAGCGAAAACCAATCATCATGCTTTTGAATCAGGACTCGCTTTTCATACAGCTACCATGGTCAAACTAGCTGATGCGATTGGTGACATCTATCCTCAGCTCAATAAAAGCCTCCTTTTTGCAGGGATCATGCTGCACGACTTGGCCAAAGTCATTGAGCTGAGTGGCCCAGAAAATACGGAATACACTGTCCGAGGCAATTTGATTGGGCATATTGCACTGATTGATGAGGAACTGACCAAAACACTGGCTGAGCTGAAAATCGATGATACGAAAGAAGATGTCATCGTTTTGCGCCACGTTCTTCTTAGTCACCACGGTCTCCTCGAATACGGAAGTCCCGTTCGTCCAAAGATTATGGAAGCAGAAATCCTACACATGATTGACAATCTGGATGCGGAAATGATGATGATGACCACGGCTCTGTCTCTCGTTGCTCCAGGAGAAATGACCAATAAAATCTTCGCATTGGAAAATCGTTCCTTCTATAAACCAAAAATTGATAAGTGAAATACGAAAAATGGGCATTATATTTAGTATAATGTTCGTTTTTTTGATATAGTATGATATAATGAAAAAAATAAAATAAATATTCATGGAAATCACTCCAAACTTTGAAATAGGAAGAATTGAATTACTGCTCTATGCGAGAAGAGCTACGTTTTCAGATTAGTTTGTGGCTGATTTTGATGGAGTCGAATTGGTGAAAAAATGAAATTAAGAAGAAGTGAGCGCATGGTGGTTATTTCCAATTACTTGATTAACCATCCTTACCAATTAACAAGTTTAAACACATTTGCAGAGAAATATGAATCTGCCAAGTCTTCTATTTCAGAAGACATCGTGATTATCAAACGTGCCTTTGAAGAAATCGAGATTGGTACGATTGAGACAATTACCGGTGCTGGGGGAGGTGTCGTCTTTACTCCTTCCATTTCAGAAAAGGAGGCCAAGGCTATCGTTCAAGACCTCCGCGATCAGCTGTCTGAGAGTAATCGAATCCTGCCTGGCGGCTATATCTACTTGTCAGATTTACTCAGTACACCATCTATTCTCAATAATATTGGCCGCATCATTGCCAAAGCTTTTAAAGATCAAAAGATTGATGCCGTTATGACGGTGGCGACCAAGGGGGTTCCGCTTGCCAATGCTGTCGCTAATGTCTTGAATGTTCCCTTTGTCATTGTTCGTCGTGATTTGAAAATCACTGAGGGTTCTACGGTCAGTGTCAACTATGTCTCTGGCTCTAGCGGAGATCGGATTGAGAAAATGTTCCTCTCAAAACGTAGCCTAAAGGCTGGAAGTCGAGTGCTGATTGTCGATGACTTTCTAAAGGGAGGCGGAACGGTTAATGGGATGATTAGCCTTCTGTCTGAGTTTGATTCGGAGTTGGCAGGAGTAGCGGTCTTTGCGGACAATGCGCAAGCCAATCGCGATCATCTGGAATACAAATCGCTGTTAAAGGTGACCAATATCGATGTTAAATCAAATACGATTGATGTTGAGATTGGGAATATATTTGATTAACTTTAGGAAAGAATTATGAGAAATATTTTTGATAAATTAGAGGGAATTTCTGTTTTTGTTCGTTCTGGAATTATATTGATCTTAGCGGCTATCTTGATTTCTGGTCTTTTATTTTTAAAACCGGCTCAGAAGAATACTGGCTCTACTAAAAACGTTAGTTACAGTAGACGTTCAAGTTCTAGCTACGCTAGTTCTACAAATCAAGCATCTTCAGAGGATAATACGATTCAGAATGCTGAAGCTGCTGTTAAAAAATTAGAAGAAGAGCGTACCGATGAAAGTTTAGCTCAAGCACAAGCAGCGGTTGATAAGGTAAAAGATGAGGAAGCCAAAGCTAAGTTCCAAGGTCGAATTCAAGCCGTAAAAGATGCAATGAAAACACCTGAGGAATCCTCTGAACCTGATTCAGATCAGCAGCCTGCTCCAACGCCCTCACCAGCCTATGTAGCTCCCGCAGTTTCAAGTGAGACACCATCACAACCACAGGAAAATCACAGTCCAGCCCCTGCTACAAGTTCGGAGCATACTCCCAGCTCGTCTTCTCCTCCCTCAGGAGCTTAAGCGACACAGTGATTACTAGTAGAGGAATCATAATAAAAATAATAAGAACTCTCAATCATGCAAAATGAAGCATGTTCTGAGAGTTTTTTTAGTTTGCTAGTAGTAAAATATCTTTATTTTAAACGCTTATTAAAGATTACAAGAATAAGCAAAAAATTAAGAAAACCTATTGACGAGGATATGCTTCTGTGTTACAATGATAAACGGTACTTTTTACTTTTGGTCTCTCAAAAGTGTACAGAGACGTGCTGACAAATGTTGCAAAAGTACACACAGATGATAGCTGTCACCAAGTGTATCATCACCAAAATTAAAAAAATACAGGAGAATGTAGATGCCTACAATTAACCAATTGGTTCGCAAACCGCGTAAATCAAAAGTAGAAAAATCTAAATCACCAGCTTTGAACGTTGGTTACAACAGCCACAAAAAAGTTCAAACAAACGTATCTTCACCACAAAAACGTGGTGTTGCAACTCGTGTCGGAACTATGACACCTAAGAAGCCTAACTCAGCCCTTCGTAAATTTGCCCGTGTACGTTTGAGCAACTTGATCGAAGTTACAGCTTACATCCCAGGTATTGGACACAACTTGCAAGAGCACAGCGTGGTGCTTCTTCGTGGTGGACGTGTAAAAGACCTTCCAGGGGTACGTTACCATATCGTTCGTGGTGCACTTGATACAGCAGGTGTTACTGACCGTAAGCAAGGCCGTTCTAAATACGGTACTAAGCGTCCAAAAGCATAAAGAAAGGGGATAAAGATAAATGAGTCGTAAAAACCGTGCGCCTAAGCGCGAAGTATTGCCAGATCCGCTTTACAATTCACAATTAGTTACTCGTCTTATCAACCGCGTTATGCTTGATGGTAAGCGTGGTACAGCAGCTTCTATCGTTTACGGAGCTTTTGAGCAAATCAAAGAAGCTACTGGAAATGATGCACTTGAAGTATTTGAAACAGCGATGGAAAACATCATGCCTGTTCTTGAAGTACGTGCACGCCGTGTCGGTGGTTCAAACTACCAAGTACCGGTTGAAGTTCGTCCAGAACGTCGTACTACACTTGGACTTCGTTGGTTGGTAACAATTTCACGTGGTCGTGGTGAACACACTATGCAAGATCGTCTTGCAAAAGAAATCATGGATGCTGCTAACAACACTGGTGCAGCAGTTAAGAAACGCGAAGATACTCACCGTATGGCTGAAGCTAACCGTGCCTTCGCACACTTCCGTTGGTAAGATCATGATACCAAGGGCGCTAAAGGCACAAGGCAAAAATAGGAAACTGATGCAGTGTTTGAAGAACACAAAGCAGTTTGTCTTTTTTGCGCAGGGCCTCGCTCGGGTTCAAATTAGCTAAAAATATTATTCTTAGCTATAATTCAACTGATCGTCTTATAAGTTGAAACCAACAAAAAACAAGATAAACATTGAGAACGGGTAGGTCCTGCCTATCCGTTTTTTCTAAATAATGTTATAATAGATTGTAAAATAAAAAAATAGGAGAAACTAACCTCATGGCACGCGAATTTTCACTTGAAAAAACTCGTAATATCGGTATCATGGCTCACGTCGATGCTGGTAAAACAACAACTACTGAGCGTATTCTTTACTACACTGGTAAAATCCACAAAATCGGTGAAACTCACGAAGGTGCGTCACAAATGGACTGGATGGAGCAAGAGCAAGAGCGTGGTATCACTATCACATCTGCTGCGACAACAGCTCAATGGAACAACCACCGCGTAAACATCATCGACACACCAGGACACGTGGACTTCACAATCGAAGTACAACGTTCTCTTCGTGTATTGGATGGTGCGGTTACCGTTCTTGACTCACAATCAGGTGTTGAGCCTCAAACTGAAACAGTTTGGCGTCAAGCAACTGAATATGGAGTTCCACGTATCGTATTTGCTAACAAAATGGACAAAATCGGTGCTGACTTCCTTTACTCTGTAAGCACACTTCACGATCGTCTTCAAGCAAATGCACACCCAATCCAATTGCCAATCGGTGCTGAAGATGACTTCCGCGGTATCATCGACTTGATCAAGATGAAAGCTGAAATCTATACTAATGACCTTGGTACAGATATCCTTGAAGAAGATATTCCAGCTGAATACCTTGACCAAGCTCAAGAATACCGTGAAAAATTGGTGGAAGCAGTTGCTGAAACTGATGAAGACTTGATGATGAAATACCTTGAAGGTGAAGAAATCACTAACGAAGAATTGAAAGCTGCTATCCGTAAAGCAACTATCAACGTTGAATTCTTCCCAGTATTGTGTGGTTCTGCCTTCAAGAACAAGGGTGTTCAATTGATGCTTGATGCGGTTATCGACTACCTTCCAAGCCCACTTGACATCCCAGCGATCAAAGGTATTAACCCAGATACTGATGAAGAAGAAACTCGTCCAGCATCTGACGAAGAGCCATTCGCAGCTCTTGCCTTCAAGATTGCAACAGACCCATTTGTAGGTCGTTTGACATTCTTCCGTGTATACTCAGGTGTTCTCCAATCTGGTTCTTACGTAATGAACACTTCTAAAGGTAAACGTGAACGTATCGGACGCCTTGTGCAATTGCATGCCAATAGTCGTCAAGAAATCGAAACCGTTTATGCTGGTGATATTGCAGCTGCTATTGGTTTGAAGGATACAACTACTGGTGATTCATTGACAGATGAAAAAGCTAAAATCATCCTTGAGTCAATCCACGTTCCAGAACCAGTTATCCAGTTGATGGTTGAGCCAAAATCTAAAGCAGACCAAGATAAGATGGGTATTGCCCTTCAAAAATTGGCTGAAGAAGATCCAACATTCCGCGTTGAAACAAACGTTGAAACTGGTGAAACAGTTATCTCTGGTATGGGTGAGCTTCACTTGGATGTCCTTGTTGACCGTATGCGTCGTGAGTTCAAGGTTGAAGCAAACGTAGGTGCTCCTCAAGTATCTTACCGTGAAACATTCCGCGCTTCTACTCAAGCACGTGGATTCTTCAAACGCCAGTCTGGTGGTAAAGGTCAATTCGGTGATGTATGGATTGAATTTACTCCAAACGAAGAAGGAAAAGGCTTCGAGTTTGAAAATGCTATCGTCGGTGGTGTGGTTCCTCGTGAATTCATCCCAGCGGTTGAAAAAGGTTTGATTGAGTCAATGGCAAATGGTGTCCTTGCTGGCTACCCAATCGTTGACGTGAAAGCTAAACTTTACGATGGTTCATACCACGATGTCGACTCATCTGAAACAGCCTTCAAGGTTGCGGCTTCACTTGCTTTGAAAGAAGCTGCTAAGACTGCACAACCAGCTATTCTTGAGCCAATGATGCTTGTAACCATCACTGTTCCTGAAGAAAACCTTGGTGATGTTATGGGTCACGTAACAGCTCGTCGTGGACGTGTTGACGGTATGGAAGCACATGGTAACAGCCAAATCGTTCGTGCTTATGTTCCACTTGCTGAAATGTTTGGTTATGCGACTGTTCTTCGTTCTGCAACACAAGGACGTGGTACCTTCATGATGGTATTTGACCACTACGAAGATGTACCTAAATCAGTACAAGAAGAAATCATTAAGAAACACCGTGGTGAATAATTCACTACATGACGCTCGCTTCTAGCGGGCGTTTTTTCTTTATGGAATCAAAATATGAAATTTATGAAAAATATCGAAAATACATGAAAGAAAATTTGTTACTTGTTAATAATAATGAAATCAGTTGCAATTTTACTCAATAAGGTATATAATAGATATGTTGAAAGGTGATTTGTAGTGATTCAAGTTACTCTTTTCACATAAAAATTTTTTTGATTTTCATAAGGAGGAAATCACTAATGGTAGTTAAAGTTGGTATTAACGGTTTCGGTCGTATCGGTCGTCTTGCTTTCCGTCGTATCCAAAACGTAGAAGGTGTTGAAGTTACTCGCATCAACGACCTTACAGATCCAGTTATGCTTGCACACTTATTGAAATACGACACAACTCAAGGTCGTTTCGATGGTACTGTTGAAGTTAAAGAAGGTGGATTCGAAGTTAACGGTAAATTCGTTAAAGTTTCTGCTGAACGTGACCCAGAACAAATTGATTGGGCTACTGACGGTGTAGAAATCGTTCTTGAAGCAACTGGTTTCTTTGCTAAGAAAGATGCTGCTGAAAAACACCTTAAAGGTGGAGCTAAGAAAGTTGTTATCACTGCTCCTGGTGGAAACGATGTTAAAACAATCGTATTTAACACTAACCACGACGTTCTTGATGGTACTGAAACAGTTATCTCAGGTGCTTCATGTACTACAAACTGTTTGGCTCCAATGGCTAAAGCACTTCAAGACAACTTTGGTGTTGTAGAAGGATTGATGACTACTATCCACGCTTACACTGGTGACCAAATGATCCTTGACGGACCACACCGTGGTGGTGACCTTCGTCGTGCTCGCGCTGGTGCTGCTAACATCGTTCCTAACTCAACTGGTGCTGCTAAGGCTATCGGTCTTGTAATCCCAGAATTGAATGGTAAACTTGATGGTTCTGCACAACGCGTTCCAACTCCAACTGGATCAGTTACTGAGTTGGTAGCAGTTCTTGAAAAGAACGTTACTGTTGATGAAGTAAATGCAGCTATGAAAGCAGCAGCTAACGAATCATACGGTTACACAGAAGATCCAATCGTATCTTCAGATATCGTAGGTATGTCTTACGGTTCATTGTTCGACGCAACTCAAACTAAAGTTCTTGACGTTGACGGTAAACAATTGGTTAAAGTTGTATCATGGTACGACAACGAAATGTCTTACACTGCACAACTTGTACGTACTCTTGAATACTTTGCAAAAATCGCTAAATAATTCAATTGTATGTAGAAGAGATCCGAATGGATCTCTTTTTTGTTTTACAGAACAGCTTGAAGGAGTGGCTATTGGAAATCACCCTGCTCATGCAACATCATTAGCATTTATCAGAAAAATGTGAATCGTGTAGTCTTTCATCTATCTTTGATTGGAGAAAAGGAAAAGCCATGAATTTTTACTATCACTTTTGTAGATTTTGTGATATAATTAACACGTATAAAAAAAGAAGGAGTCATATCTAATGGCAAAATTGACTGTTAAAGACGTTGACTTGAAAGGGAAAAAAGTTCTCGTTCGTGTTGATTTCAACGTTCCTGTAAAAGATGGCGTGATTACTAACGACAACCGTATCACTGCAGCACTTCCAACTATCAAGTACATCCTTGAACAAGGTGGACGTGCTATCCTCTTCTCTCACCTTGGACGTGTAAAAGAAGAAGCAGATAAAGAAGGTAAATCACTTGCTCCTGTAGCTGCTGATTTGGCTACTAAATTGGGTCAAGAAGTTAAATTTATCCCAGGCGTTACACGTGGTGCTGAATTGGAAGCAGCTGTTAACGCTCTTGAAGATGGACAAGTTCTCTTGGTTGAAAACACTCGTTTCGAAGATGTTGATGGCAAGAAAGAATCTAAAAATGATCCTGAACTTGGTAAATACTGGGCATCACTTGGAGATGGTATCTTCGTAAACGATGCATTCGGTACAGCTCACCGTGCACACGCATCTAATGTTGGTATCTCAGCAAACGTTGAAAAAGCTGTTGCTGGATTCCTTCTTGAAAACGAAATTGCCTACATCCAAGAAGCAGTTGAAGCTCCAGAACGCCCATTCGTAGCCATTCTTGGTGGTTCAAAAGTTTCAGACAAGATCGGTGTTATCGAAAACTTGCTTGAAAAAGCTGATAAAGTCCTTATCGGTGGTGGTATGACTTACACATTCTACAAAGCGCAAGGTATCGAAATCGGTAACTCACTTGTAGAAGAAGACAAATTGGATGTTGCTAAAGCTCTTCTTGAAAAAGCAAACGGCAAATTGATCTTACCAGTTGACTCAAAAGAAGCAAACGCATTTGCAGACTACACTGAAGTGAAAGATACTGAAGGTGAAGCAGTAGATCCAGGCTTCCTTGGTTTGGATATCGGTCCTAAATCTATCGCTAAATTTGACGAAGCCTTGACTGATGCGAAAACAGTTGTATGGAACGGACCAATGGGTGTGTTTGAAAACCCTGACTTCCAAGCTGGTACAATCGGTGTGATGGACGCTATCGTGAAACAACCAGGCGTGAAATCAATCATCGGTGGTGGTGACTCAGCTGCCGCAGCCATCAACCTTGGTCGTGCAGACAAGTTCTCATGGATTAGTACGGGCGGAGGCGCTTCTATGGAGCTTCTTGAAGGTAAAGTATTGCCAGGTTTGGCTGCACTTACAGAAAAATAATTTCAGCCCGTTAGTCTCTACAAAATCCTGATTTTGTAGAAAAAGGAACAAAACTGAAACGTTAACGAAAAGGTGGCTATGTCACCTTTTTGTGTAGTGGAGGTATTTGTGACGCGGTGGTGGTGCCTCAATGGAACTCCTTGAAGGTAAAGTTCTTCCAGGGCTTGCAGCTTTGACTGAAAAATAATCTTTGAAACGGAAAGAGTTGGGTAACCAACTCTTTTTCTTTTGTCCTTGTAGGCTTCTGAGGAAATGGATTTTTGGCTTCTATTTTCCTAATGAGTAATCAATAATGGGAAATATAGTTAGAAATACAGTAGAAGCTGGCTATGCATCCTTGTAGGATATAGACAATAAACTCGATGGACAGAGCCTTTTTGTTAGAAAATATGTTAGAATAAAGATAGTTTACTTTTAAAAAGGAAAAAGCATGAGCTATTTTAGTAAGTATAAATTCGATAAATCAAAATTTCGCTTGGGTATGAGGACGATGAAAACAGGGATAGCAGTCTTTATTGTCCTACTTATTTTTGGTATGTTTGGCTGGAAGGGGCTCCAAATTGGGGCTTTGACAGCGGTGTTTAGCCTGCGAGAAGATTTTGATAAAAGTGTTCATTTCGGAACTTCTCGTATTTTAGGAAATAGTGTCGGGGGCTTTTATGCCTTGCTATTCTATCTGTTGGGAAATTTATTGAACGGCCAATTTTGGGTGACCTTAGTATTTGTGCCAATCTGTACGATGCTGACGATCATGACCAATGTTGCTATGAACAATAAGGCTGGGGTGATTGGTGGTGTTTCAGCTATGCTGATTATCACTCTCTCCATTAGTCCGGAAGATACTATTTTATACGTTTTTGCTAGAGTTTTTGAAACCTTTATGGGGGTCTTTGTCGCAATAGTTGTAAATTCGGATGTGGATAGAATTAAGAATTTCTTTAAGTCTATAAATTAAAATGTGTAAGAAAATCTCACATTGATTGTTGACATACAAAAAAAATTAGTTATAATAGTGCATAGAGAGGAAAAAAATGAAGGAAAAAGAGTTTCGCCGAAATATGGCAGTCTTTCCCATAGGTAGCGTTATGAAGTTGACGGACTTATCTGCCCGTCAGATTCGATATTATGAGGAGCAAAACCTCATCACTCCCCTTCGGAATGAGGGCAATCGCCGAATGTATTCCCTGAATGATATGGACCGCCTTTTGGAAATTAAGGATTATATTTCTGAAGGTTATAATATCGCTGCTATCAAAAAGAAATATGCTGAGCGTGAAGCTAAATCCCACAAAACGATTAGCGAAAAGGAAGTCCGTCGAGCTCTCCACAATGATATTTTACAGCAAGGTCGTTTTGGCTCTTCTCTGCCAACCTTTGGTCACATGCGTCGACCATAAACTATTTTTTAAAACTATAAGGAGTTACCCATGCCCATTACAGCAGCTGATATTCGTCGCGAAGTAAAAGAAAAAAACGTCACTTTCATCCGTCTGATGTTCTCTGATATTTTGGGAACCATGAAAAACGTTGAAATTCCAGCAACGGATGAGCAGCTTGAAAAGGTCTTATCAAATAAGGCTATGTTTGACGGTTCGTCTATCGAGGGATTTGTTCGGATTAATGAATCTGATATGTATCTTTATCCTGATTTGGATACTTGGACAGTTTTTCCTTGGGGAGATGAAAATGGCAGTGTAGCAGGCTTGATCTGTGATGTTTATACGACAGAACATGTTCCCTTTGCAGGAGATCCTCGTAGCAACCTTAAGCGAGCTCTCAAACATATGGAAGCATTGGGCTTCAAGTCTTTCAATCTTGGTCCTGAGCCAGAATTTTTCCTTTTCAAATTGGATGAAAATGGTGATCCGACACTGGAAGTGAATGACAAGGGGGGCTATTTTGACTTGGCGCCGACAGACTTGGCAGACAATACTCGTCGAGAAATTGTCAATGTTTTGACTAAGATGGGATTTGAAGTAGAAGCGAGTCACCACGAGGTAGCAGTTGGTCAGCACGAGATTGACTTTAAGTATGATGAAGTGCTTCGCGCTTGTGATAAGATTCAGATTTTCAAGTTGGTGGTGAAGACCATCGCTCGTAAGCACGGCCTCTATGCGACTTTCATGGCTAAGCCCAAGTTTGGTATTGCTGGTTCTGGTATGCACTGCAATATGTCCCTCTTTGACCAAGATGGAAATAATGCGTTTTATGATCCAGAGGATCCAAAAGGAATGCAGTTGTCTGAGACAGCCTACTATTTCTTGGGCGGTTTGATTAAGCACGCCTATAACTATACGGCTATCATGAATCCGACTGTCAACTCTTATAAACGTTTGGTGCCTGGCTTTGAAGCGCCAGTTTACATCGCTTGGGCTGGGCAAAATCGCTCACCTTTGGTTCGAGTACCGGCATCGCGCGGCATGGGAACTCGCTTGGAGTTGCGTTCAGTAGACCCTATGGCTAATCCTTATATCGCTATGGCGGTGCTCTTAGAAGTGGGACTGCATGGAGTGGAAAATAAAATCGAAGCGCCAGCTCCAATTGAGGAAAATATCTATGTGATGACAGCTGAGGAGCGCAAGGAAGCCGGTATTACAGACCTGCCATCTACCCTCCACAATGCCCTTAAGGCTTTAACTGAAGATGAGGTCGTCAAGGCAGCTTTAGGAAACCATATTTACACTAGCTTTGTTGAAGCCAAGCGGATTGAATGGGCTAGCTATGCGACCTTCGTTTCCCAATGGGAAATTGATAATTATTTGGACTTATATTAATGAATTCTAGAACAGGGCTTGAAAAAGTCCTGTTTTTGTATGGAAACAAGATATTTTCAGTTTTTAAATGTTGTATTTCCAATCTTTTTCATGCTTTTGTATCCAGAATGTACGGGGAAAACTTGTAAAATATATTTAAAAGTGATACACTTAAAGCATAAAAACACGAAAGGCGAATAATAAAATGTCAAACAAGTTGTTATATTCGGGAAAAGCAAAGGATATTTTTGCGACAGAAGATGAGCAGGTGATTTTGTCCCGCTACAAGGATCAGGCGACTGCTTTTAACGGTGTCAAAAAGGAGCAAATTGCAGGTAAGGGAGTGTTAAATAATCAGATTTCAGCCTTTATCTTTGAAAAGTTGAATGCTGCCGGTGTAGCAACGCATTTTATCGAGAAAATCTCAGATACAGATCAGCTCAATAAAAAAGTTGACATTATTCCTTTGGAAGTTGTGCTCCGCAACTACACAGCTGGTTCCTTTTCAAAACGCTTTGGTGTGGAAGAAGGCATCGCATTTGAGACTCCGATTGTCGAATTTTACTATAAAAATGATGATTTGGATGATCCTTTTATCAATGATGAGCATGTGAAATTCCTAAAGATTGCGGATGACCAGCAGATTGCTTACTTGAAGGAAGAAACGCGTCGTATCAATGAACTTTTGAAAGCTTGGTTTGCTGAGATTGGTCTTAAATTGATTGACTTTAAGCTAGAGTTCGGTTTTGACAAAGATGGCAAGATTATCTTGGCAGACGAATTTTCACCAGACAACTGCCGCTTGTGGGATGCGGATGGCAACCACATGGACAAGGATGTTTTCCGTAGAGGACTAGGTGAATTGACAGACGTTTACGAAGTTGTTTGGGAAAAGTTGCAGGAATTGAAATAACAACCTAAAGGCTGTTTGGGAACATTGCAAGAGATGAAATAAAGGAATAAGAATTGATGGATAAACGTATTTTTGTTGAGAAAAAGGCTGATTTTCAGGTCAAATCAGAGAGTTTGGTAAGAGAACTCCAGCACAACTTGGGATTGTCAACTTTGAAAAGTATTCGCATTGTACAGGTTTATGATGTCTTTGATTTGGCTGAGGACTTGTTTGCACCTGCAGAGAAGCACATCTTCTCTGAGCAGGTGACAGACCATGTCTTGGACGAAGCAGCTGTGCAAGCGGATCTTGCCAACTATGCTTTCTTTGCCATTGAAAGCCTGCCAGGGCAGTTTGACCAACGTGCAGCATCTTCGCAAGAAGCCTTGCTTTTGCTGGGGAGTTCGAGTGATGTGACAGTCAATACCGCTCAACTTTACTTAGTCAATAAAGATATTGATGCGACTGAGTTGGAAGCGGTCAAGAACTACCTGCTAAATCCAGTGGATTCTCGTTTCAAGGACATCACGACAGGGATTGCCAAGCAGGAATTTTCAGAGTCAGACAAGACCATTCCTAAATTGACTTTTTTTGAAAGCTATACAGCAGAAGACTTTGCTCGCTACAAGGCCGAACAAGGGATGGCTATGGAAGTGGACGATTTGCTCTTTATCCAAGACCACTTTAAGTCAATCGGACGCGTGCCAACTGAGACAGAGCTCAAGGTTTTGGACACTTATTGGTCTGACCACTGCCGTCACACGACTTTTGAGACCGAGTTGAAAAATATCGACTTCTCAGCTTCAAAATTCCAAAAGCAATTGCAGGCGACTTATGACAAGTATATTGCTATGCGTGATGAACTAGGTCGGTCTGAAAAGCCACAAACCTTGATGGATATGGCGACTATTTTCGGTCGTTATGAGCGTGCTAATGGACGTTTGGACGACATGGAAGTGTCAGACGAAATTAATGCTTGCTCGGTCGAAATCGAAGTGGATGTCAATGGTGTGAAAGAGCCATGGCTTCTCATGTTTAAAAATGAAACCCACAATCACCCAACTGAGATCGAACCGTTCGGTGGAGCGGCTACCTGTATCGGTGGAGCCATTCGTGACCCATTGTCAGGCCGTTCATACGTTTACCAAGCTATGCGTATCTCAGGCGCTGGTGATATTACAGCTCCGATTTCGGAAACGCGTGCTGGTAAATTGCCACAACAAGTCATTTCTAAAACAGCGGCTCACGGTTACTCTTCTTATGGGAACCAGATTGGTCTTGCGACGACATACGTTCGTGAATACTTCCACCCAGGCTTTGTAGCCAAACGCATGGAGCTTGGTGCCGTTGTTGGGGCTGCTCCCAAGGGCAACGTTGTCCGTGAAAAACCCGAAGCGGGCGATGTGATTATCCTTCTTGGAGGCAAGACCGGCCGTGATGGTGTCGGTGGTGCGACAGGGTCTTCTAAGGTTCAAACAGTTGAGTCTGTAGAGACTGCCGGTACTGAGGTTCAAAAAGGGAATGCCATCGAAGAACGCAAGATTCAGCGCCTTTTCCGTAATGGGGATGTCACTCGTCTCATCAAGAAATCCAACGATTTTGGAGCAGGTGGTGTCTGTGTGGCTATCGGTGAATTGGCAGATGGTCTTGAAATCGACCTCAACAAGGTTCCTCTTAAATACCAAGGCTTGAATGGTACAGAAATTGCTATCTCTGAATCACAAGAACGGATGGCAGTTGTGGTGCGTCCTGAGGACGTAGATGCCTTCGTTGCGGAATGTAATAAAGAAAATATTGACGCTGTTGTGGTGGCGGCAGTAACTGAAAAACCAAATCTTGTCATGCACTGGAATGGTGAAACCATTGTCGACTTGGAACGCCGTTTCCTTGATACCAATGGTGTGCGTGTCGTTGTTGATGCCAAGGTTGTGGACAAGGATGTCAAGCTTCCAGAGGAGCGTACAACAAGCGCTGACACACTTGAAGCTGATACCCTTGCGGTTCTATCTGACTTGAACCATGCGAGTCAAAAAGGCTTGCAAACCATCTTTGACTGCTCGGTTGGTCGTTCAACTGTCAATCATCCACTTGGCGGTCGCTACCAACTCACTCCAACTGAGGCATCTGTGCAAAAATTGCCAGTTCAACACGGTGTAACTCACACTGCGTCAGTCATGGCTCAAGGATTCAACCCTTATGTGGCAGAATGGTCTCCATACCACGGTGCGGCCTATGCGGTTATCGAAGCAACCGCTCGTTTGGTTGCTGCTGGTGCCAACTGGTCCAAGGCTCGTTTCTCTTACCAAGAGTATTTCGAGCGCATGGATAAACAAGCTGAGCGTTTTGGTCAACCAGTAGCAGCTCTCCTAGGCTCTATCGAAGCACAAATCCAACTTGGCTTGCCATCTATTGGTGGGAAGGACTCTATGTCTGGCACCTTTGAGGAATTAACCGTACCACCAACCTTGGTTGCCTTTGGGGTGACAACGGCGGATAGCCGTAAGGTGCTTTCTCCAGAGTTCAAGACTGTTGGTGAAAACATCTACTACATTCCAGGTCAAGCCCTCTCTGCAGAAATTGATTTTGAACTTATTAAGTCTAATTTTGCTCAGTTTGAAGCCATTCAAAAAGCTCATAAGGTGACGGCGGCTTCAACTGTCAAATACGGTGGTGTGGTTGAAAGTTTGGCTCTTGCTACCTTTGGGAATCATATGGGTGCAGAGGTGACCTTGCCTGAACTTGCAAGTTCTTTGACAGCTCAATTAGGCGGTTTTGTCTTCACGTCTCCTGAAGAAATCGTTGGAGTGGAGAAGATTGGTCAAACAAGTGCAGACTTTGCTCTCCTTGTCAACGGTGTGAAGCTAGACGGACAGAAACTTGACAGTGCTTTCCAAGGAAAACTGGAAGAAGTTTACCCAACAGAATTTGCTCAAGCTAAAGAATTGGACGAAGTTCCAGCTGTCGCTTCTAACGCAGTCATCAAAGCCAAAGAAACTATTGAAAAACCTGTGGTTTACATCCCAGTCTTCCCAGGTACCAACTCAGAATATGACTCAGCTAAGGCCTTCGAAAAAGAAGGTGCAGAGGTCAACTTGGTGCCATTCGTGACACTCAATGAAGAAGCCATTGTCAAGTCAGTTGAAACCATGGTTGACAACATCGGTAAGGCTAACATCCTCTTCTTTGCAGGTGGATTCTCAGCTGCGGACGAGCCAGATGGTTCCGCTAAGTTTATCGTCAACATCCTTTTCAATGAAAAAGTACGTGCAGCCATTGATAGCTTTATCGCTCGTGGTGGCTTGATTATCGGTATCTGTAATGGATTCCAAGCCCTCGTAAAATCAGGCCTTCTTCCATACGGGAACTTTGAAGATGCCAGCAGTACCAGCCCAACTCTCTTCTACAATGATGCTAACCAGCACGTGGCTAAGATGGTGGAAACCCGTATTGCAAATACCAACTCACCATGGTTGGCTGGTGTTCAAGTGGGTGATATCCACGCTATTCCTGTATCGCACGGTGAAGGGAAGTTTGTCGTGACGGCTGAGGAATTCGCTGAGCTCCGTGACAATGGACAAATTTTCAGCCAATACGTGAACTTTGAAGGCAAACCAAGCATGGATTCTAAGTACAATCCGAATGGTTCAGTCAACGCTATCGAAGGAATTACCAGCAAGAACGGCCAAATCATCGGTAAAATGGGACACTCAGAACGTTATGAAGACGGTCTTTTCCAAAACATCCCAGGGAATAAAGACCAGCATCTGTTCGCGTCAGCTGTGCGTTATTTCACAGGGAAATAAAAGGTATAAAAAATGACATACGAAGTAAAATCTCTTAATGAAGAATGTGGCGTTTTTGGTATCTGGGGGCATCCAGATGCTGCTAAAATGACCTATTTTGGGCTCCACAGTCTTCAGCACCGTGGTCAGGAGGGGGCAGGGATCCTCTCCAATGACCATGGACAATTGAAGCGCCATCGTGATATGGGGCTTTTATCAGAAGTCTTCAGAGATCCTGCTAATTTGGATAAATTGACAGGGACTGGAGCGATTGGACACGTGCGTTATGCGACTGCGGGAGAAGCTTCTGTAGACAATATCCAACCTTTCCTTTTCCGCTTTCATGATATGCAGTTTGGCTTGGCTCATAATGGAAATCTGACCAATGCAGAATCTCTCAAGCAAGAATTAGAACAAAGAGGCGCGATTTTCAGCGCGACTTCGGACTCGGAAATCTTGGCTCACTTGATTCGCCGTAGTCACAATCCTAGCTTGATGGGCAAAATCAAGGAAGCACTTAGTCTTGTCAAAGGTGGCTTTGCTTATATCTTGCTGTTTGAGGACAAGCTGATTGCTGCCCTTGACCCTAATGGTTTTCGTCCTCTTTCGATCGGAAAAATGGCCAATGGAGCAGTCGTGGTTTCATCTGAAACCTGTGCCTTTGAAGTAATCGGTGCTGAGTGGATTCGCGATGTGAAACCAGGAGAGATTGTCATTGTTGACGACAATGGTATCCAGTACGATAGTTATACGAATGATACTCAGCTCGCGATTTGCTCTATGGAGTATATCTACTTTGCCCGCCCTGACTCCAATATCCATGGTGTCAATGTCCATACAGCTCGGAAACGTATGGGTGCCCAATTAGCGCGTGAATTTAAGCATGAGGCGGATATTGTGGTCGGTGTGCCCAATTCTTCACTCAGCGCAGCCATGGGCTTTGCGGAAGAATCCGGTCTGCCAAATGAGATGGGTCTTATCAAGAACCAATACACCCAACGCACCTTTATCCAACCAACTCAAGAATTGCGGGAGCAAGGGGTGCGGATGAAACTGTCTGCTGTTTCAGGTGTTGTCAAAGGCAAACGTGTGGTCATGATTGATGATTCCATTGTTCGTGGGACAACCTCTCGCCGTATCGTTCAGCTTTTGAAAGAAGCGGGGGCTTCTGAAGTTCACGTTGCTATTGGCAGTCCAGCGCTAGCTTATCCATGTTTCTACGGGATTGATATCCAGACGCGTCAGGAGCTGATTGCTGCCAATCATACGGTCGAAGAAACTCGCCAAATCATTGGAGCGGACAGTCTGACCTATCTTTCTGTTGAGGGATTGATTGATTCGATTGGGATTGAAACGGATGCGCCGAACGGTGGTCTCTGTGTCGCTTACTTTGACGGCGACTACCCAACTCCTCTCTACGACTATGAGGAAGAATATCGTAGAAGTTTGGAAGAAAAGACCAGTTTTTACAAATAGGCGGATAACGATTTTCCATTAAAGGAAAGGAAGAGAAGATGACGAATAAAAATGCTTATGCACAATCTGGTGTGGATGTTGAAGCGGGTTATGAAGTTGTTGAACGGATCAAAAAGCACGTGGCTCGTACGGAGCGTGCAGGTGTCATGGGAGCTCTTGGTGGTTTCGGTGGCATGTTTGACCTTTCAAAAACAGGTGTCAAAGAGCCGGTCTTGATCTCAGGGACTGACGGTGTCGGAACTAAGCTCATGCTGGCCATCAAATACGACAAGCATGATACCATCGGTCAGGACTGTGTGGCCATGTGTGTCAATGATATCATCGCTGCAGGTGCGGAGCCCCTCTATTTCCTCGACTATGTGGCGACAGGGAAGAATGAACCAGCTAAACTAGAACAAGTCGTTGCTGGTGTGGCAGAAGGTTGTGTGCAGGCTGGTGCTGCCCTCATCGGTGGAGAAACGGCTGAAATGCCTGGTATGTATGGGGAAGATGACTATGATTTGGCTGGTTTTGCGGTCGGTGTGGCTGAAAAATCTCAAATTATTGACGGTTCAAAAGTAGCAGAAGGAGATGTGCTTCTCGGACTCGCTTCAAGTGGTATTCACTCAAATGGCTACTCACTCGTCCGTCGTGTTTTTGCGGACTACACAGGTGAGGAAGTTTTGCCAGAATTGGAAGGCAAGAAACTCAAGGAAGTTCTTCTGGAGCCGACTCGTATCTATGTCAAGGCTGTCTTGCCACTCATCAAGGAAGGCTTGGTAAACGGTATTGCCCACATTACAGGTGGCGGCTTTATCGAGAATGTCCCTCGTATGTTTGCAGCTGACTTGGCTGCTGAGATTGAGGAAAGCAAGGTTCCAGTCCTTCCAATTTTCAAAGTCCTTGAAAAATACGGTCAGATCAAGCATGAAGAAATGTTTGAAATCTTCAATATGGGCGTAGGACTCATGTTGGCAGTTAGACCTGAAAATGTAGATCGCGTTAAGGAATTGTTGGATGAACCAGTCTATGAAATTGGTCGCATCGTCAAGAAAGAAAACGAAAGTGTCATTATCAAATGAAAAAAATAGCGGTTTTTGCCTCTGGTAATGGCTCAAATTTTCAGGTGATTGCCGAAAAATTTCCAGTGGAGTTTGTCTTTTCAGACCATCGTGACGCCTATGTGCTAGAGCGTGCAGAAAAGCTTGGTGTCCTGTCCTATGCTTTTGAACTCAAGGAGTTTGAGAACAAGGCAGACTACGAAGCAGCCCTTGTCGAACTCTTAGAAGAGCACCAGATTGACTTGGTTTGCCTCGCCGGCTACATGAAAATCGTTGGGTCAACCTTACTTGGAGCCTACGAGGGGCGTATTATCAATATCCATCCAGCCTACCTGCCCGAATTTCCGGGAGCTCATGGGATTGAGGATGCTTGGAATGCTGGTGTTGCTGAGAGCGGCGTTACCATTCACTGGGTGGACTCCGGTGTAGATACAGGCAAGGTCATCAGACAAGTCCGTGTGCCACGGCTGGCTGATGACACCATCGAAAGCTTCGAAGCTCGCATTCATGAGGCAGAGTACAAGTTGTATCCAGAAGTGCTGGAGAGTTTTGGAGTAGAGAGGAAATTATGAAAAAATCACAAGCCAAAGGATATTTATTAGAAATTGTACTGGCTAAGTTATTAAAAGTTAACGGATATGATTTAGTAACGAGTACCGATAATGAGATTGTAAATTTACCTAGGAATGGTTTAAATGTCAAGGGAAGAGGTGGTTATCATCAATTTGACTCTTTAGGAACGTTCCGTATCACGCCACCATTTGTATATCCTATACGTTTATTTTTAGAGGCTAAATTTTATACAAATAAGGTTGGCATAGATAGAATTAGAATGGGAATAGGTATTCTACAAGATGTAAATACTAATTATTCCACAGTTGAGATGACAAGTGAAGAGTTAAAGCTACCTAAATATAATTATAATTATGCTATTTTTTCTACATCAGGATTTACAGATGATGCTCAAAGATTGGCCATAGCTCATAAGATTTATTTAATGGATTTATCATCTGGCTATTACAATTGGATTAGAGATTTTATAAATCAAATTGTAGATAGATGGTTTGACATTAACGGGATTCGTGGTGAAGATATTAGCGGCGATATTTTTAATGGTTTCAAAGAGGATTTTTCTAGGTGGATTAATAATTTAAGTTATAATGAACTTTATAGATGGTTTTATTTCGATATTCAACA
The DNA here is from genome assembly GCF_041432545.1 of Streptococcus sp. 27098_8_113. Lineage (NCBI taxonomy): Bacteria > Bacillati > Bacillota > Bacilli > Lactobacillales > Streptococcaceae > Streptococcus > Streptococcus sp. 27098_8_113. Next base: position 122,603 of record NZ_JAPVZU010000001.1, read on the forward strand.
ATCAGTTGTGAATGAATTTGTAAACCAAATGCAAAATGTTAGAAGTATTTATATAGCGAGTACAAAGAGTTCACAAATTATAGCACTGGTACCTGATGATGATGAAGACTTTCGTGAGTCGCTACGTAGAAACCCACATCAAGAAGTAACTATCACAAGGAATGAAAATGAGAATGATGTATGGATAGTTAGACCAACTGGAAATTATGATCGATATAGACTTACATTTCAATTACCATCAGTTATTCGAGAGTATATTTTCGATAACTCAGCAAATCAAGATGAGAGCGCTTATAACGCAAAAAGAACAAGTTTTGGGATGCTATCGTTTATTGCTTATCTAGATGATAGACATCCTACTTTGTGTACACTAAAATTCAATGAAAACGCAACGAGACGTTTGGTAGGTCGCTATAATCAACGATTAAGATTGGAGAATAATAATGACTAAACGCGCACTGATCAGTGTCTCAGACAAGACAGGCATTGTAGAATTTGCGAAAGAGCTGAAAGCTCTGGGCTGGGATATCATCTCAACCGGTGGGACCAAGGTTGCCCTTGATAGTGCTGGGGTAGAGACCATTGCTATTGACGACGTGACTGGTTTTCCAGAAATGATGGACGGTCGCGTCAAGACCCTCCATCCAAATATCCACGGTGGGCTCTTGGCTCGTCGTGACTTGGACAGCCACTTGGAAGCGGCTAAAGATAATAAGATTGAATTGATTGACCTTGTGGTGGTCAATCTCTATCCTTTCAAGGAAACCATCCTTAAGCCGGGTGTAGAGTATGCAGACGCGGTTGAAAACATTGATATCGGTGGACCATCTATGCTTCGTTCAGCAGCGAAGAACCATGCCAGCGTAACAGTTGTAGTAGATCCTGCTGACTATGAAGTGGTGCTTGACGAATTGGCAGCAAATGGCGAAACAAGTTACGAAACGCGTCAACGTTTGGCGGCCAAGGTTTTCCGTCACACAGCAGCTTATGATGCCTTGATTGCAGAATACTTCACAGCTCAAGTGGGTGAAGAAAAACCTGAAAAACTCACTTTAACCTATGACCTCAAACAAGCCATGCGCTATGGGGAAAATCCTCAACAAGATGCCGATTTCTACCAAAAAGCTTTGCCGACAGATTATTCTATTGCTTCGGCAAAACAGCTCAACGGGAAGGAATTGTCCTTTAACAATATCCGCGATGCGGATGCGGCCATTCGTATCATCCGTGATTTCAAAGAACGTCCAACCGTTGTGGCTCTCAAACACATGAACCCATGTGGTATCGGTCAGGCTGATGACATCGAGACTGCTTGGGACTATGCTTATGAGTCTGATCCAGTGTCTATCTTTGGTGGAATCGTCGTTTTCAACCGTGAGGTAGATGCTGCGACAGCTGAGAAGATGCACGGTGTTTTCCTTGAAATCATCATCGCACCGAGCTATACGGATGAAGCGCTAGCCATTTTGACCAATAAAAAGAAAAACTTGCGCATCCTTGCCTTGCCATTTGATGCTCAAGATGCTAGTGAGGTAGAGGCAGAATACACAGGTGTAGTAGGTGGACTTCTGGTGCAAAACCAAGACGTGGTCAAAGAGAGCCCAGCTGACTGGCAAGTGGTGACCAAACGCCAGCCAACCGAGACAGAAGCAACTGCTCTTGAATTTGCTTGGAAGGCTATCAAGTACGTCAAATCAAACGGGATCATCGTGACCAATGACCACATGACACTTGGTGTTGGCCCTGGTCAAACCAACCGTGTGGCTTCTGTTCGTATTGCGATTGAACAAGCTAAAGACCGTCTTGACGGCGCCGTCCTTGCTTCTGATGCCTTCTTCCCATTTGCGGATAATGTGGAAGAAATTGCTAAGGCCGGTATCAAGGCCATCATCCAACCTGGAGGATCAGTCCGTGACCAAGAATCCATCGAAGCTGCTGACCAATATGGCTTGACTATGGTCTTCACAGGAGTGAGACATTTTAGACATTAAGAAGATTTATATTGGAGAATATGCTTAGATCTTTTCTCCAATTTTTTGCGCAAAAAAACTCCCAAAAGAATGAATATATCATCTTTTGGGAGTTGATGTTTAAAAGGGCTTAACAGAATTAGAAAGAAAGTCCACTTTGGAAAGCGCTGAGTTTTTGTTTAGCTACTTCGTTGATTTGATCGATAGCAGCATTGATAGCTTGGCTAGTCAGATCAGACAGAGTTTCCATATCTTCTGGGTCTACGATAGCAGGCTGAAAGTCAATTTTAACAACCTTTTTATCACCAGTAAGAGTTGCTACAACTAAATCTTGGCTAGATTTTCCAACAAATTCAGTTGCGGCTAATTCTGCTTGAGCAATGTCCATTTCTTTTTTAAGTTTTTGGGCTTGCTTCATCATGTTTTGCATATTCATCATAAGATTTTCTTTCCTTTCTCTCGCAAGGGCTGAGCCCCTTAGTAATCTTCACTCTTCAATTATATCATTTTTTGGAAAAGTGGCAAGAAGAACATTTCTAGAAGGTTTGACAAAGATTTAGCCTTTATAGTAGAATGGTCATGAATCTATATCCCAAGGAGAAGATAACTTGAAAAATAAGAAGATAAAAGCTTTGCTGTTGGTAGTGCTCTCATCCCTCTTCATCCTAATCGGCTGTAGTGGTAGCCCTAAAATTCAGGGGAAATGGAATGTGCAGGACGCTAGCGGTGAACAAACGACCATTGAAATAAAAGAGAAAACCATCATTATCAACGAAGAAGAGTATAAGTATACTCAAAATGCTGTTGGTTTTAAAAATGGGGTGAGTTATTATGGCCTGACTCGGAAAGATAATGGCAAAATATTTTCTATCGTCTTTCCTGAGAAAGATAAAAATGTTGCTATTATGCTAATTCCTGATTCAGACGAGGATTATCTCACAGGCAGTATGCTCTTTGCTATGAACCGCAAGGAAAAGCCGGATTATAAAAAATATGCAGAGAAATATTTTAATCTACGATAAAAGAAAAAGGCGCTGAATTTCAGCGTCTTTTAGGTTTTATGACAGTGATGCCATGATCGGCAAGTCTAGACTAGACTGCCCTAGATCTACCGTCAGCTGATAGTCTGTCTTATCACGGACGGTGTGTTCGAAGTCAGTGGTGTAGAGGACGAGACGCAGTTGGTCGCCTTTTTTCATCTTGTAGATAGTTGGTTGCAGTTCAAAGCTACATTCCATCCATTGGTCAGGGGCAACTTCTTCGACCGTCAGCAAGTCTGTCCGATTTTGCAGGTTGAGGAAACCTTTGGTAATGACACGGTGTGGCGTTTCAGCAAAAGGCAACTCAACTAGATTGTCCAGCATATAGTAGCGGCCATTGTCCATGACTCGAGGATCAAGCGGTGTCGGAATCGGGGTGAGGCGCTTAGCTGGTCCGAAGTCCAGCAATTGAGCAGAAATCAGTCCCTTATCGGTGCTGGATTTGAGGCGCAGTTTGAGCTGGGTGGCTCCGTTGAGGAAGAGGTCGTCTTCCAAAGTCCAATCCAGAGTAATCTGGTTGACCTTGCCGTCAAAGAGTTCGTTTTTAAAGCTTTGGTAGTTTTTAGCAAAACGATTGTAATCTTCTTCTGAATATTGGTTTTGAATCTCTTGAAAGCCTTTACCTAGATGGAAATGAGCGTAGTTCTTTTGTCCACCGAAGTCTTCCAGAGTGAGCCAATTTTGAGCTTGGCTGTTGTCCTGCCAGATGACTGGTGGTAGTTCGAAGTCTGAAGCATGCCCCAGCAGTTTTTTGCTGAGGAGGGCATTCATGGCTTCGCGGAAGTCGATGGACTGCCAGTTGTTCATGTAAACATGGGCACCATTGTGGAAGAAGAGGTGCTTTTTGATGTGAGCTGGCAGAGCTCGGAACATATTATAAACATGGAGGGGTTTGACATTCCAGTCCTGAGAGCCGTGGGTGAAGACGACTTCGGCCTTGACCTTATCTGTATGGAGCAGATAGTTGCGGTCATGCCAAAATTGATTGTAATCTCCGGTTTGCCGGTCTAGGTCCTTACGCTGTTGCTCTAGGCTCCGCTGATAAGCATTATTATGACGCAGGTAGTCACCAGCCCTCAGGCTGCGGGAGTAAGTTAATTCGGTCAAGGATTCAAAATCCTCTCCTGGGTAACCTCCGGGACTAGTGACGAGGCCGTTTTCGCGGTAGTAGTTGTACCAAGAAGAAATCCCAGCTTCGGCGATAATGACTTCCAAACCATCTACACCAGTCGTAGCCAGCCCGTTGGACATGGTGCCCAGATAGGAAATGCCTGTCGTAGCTACTTTTCCGTTGGACCAACTAGCCTTGATTTCCCGCTGGCGTGTGTGGTCGGTGAAGGCTCGGCAGCGGCCGTTGAGCCAGTCAATAACGTTTTTATAGGCCTCGATCTGTTGATAGTCACCATTTGTCATCAGACCGTCAGAATCTTTGGTTCCCACGCCAGACACGTAGAGATTGGCAAAGCCGCGGGGTAGCAAATAATCATTGAGCGTGTAAGTGCCGATATGGCCTAATTTTTCCTCGGCTTCAGAGACTTCTTGAACAGGAGCTAGCGCATCCAGTTGGAGCAATTTAAGCTTGGGGTCGTGGACTGTGATGTGATGTGGCTCTTTTTTTACTAAGTCCACATTCATATTATGGAGAGCCTTATCGCTGGCCGGATCGTTGGTTCCCTGATGATAAGGAGAAGCGGTCATGACAGCAGGGATTTGCCCTTGGTAACGAGGACGGATAATGCTGACTTTGACTAGATCTGGCTGGCCGTCTCCATCAGTATCCACGCGTGATTCCACATAAACCACCTCTCGGATAGCATCATGGCTGGAAAAAGTTGCCAGGCTCTTGCCGTTGAAGTAGTGGTGGGTATTGTCCTCAGGGATCAATCCCTCGCTGACCAGCTTATCAACCAACAGATTGCCATTCTTTGTTCGAGTGTTGAGCAACTGGTAGAGATTTTCTAGCAGATCGCCGTAAACGATAGGGAAGTTGCTTTCTGTTCGGAATTTCTCAAGATCGGTGAAATCAACAAAAGGCACAAAATCCAAGAGCTGAAAGGCAGTCATATAGAAGACCTCAGCTGTCATTTCGCGGTCTGACTCGAAGAAGGTCAACAAGTCAGTTTCGCTATCAGCGGCCCAAGCTCGAAGCAAGTAGTCAGTATCCTGATAGAGAAAGAAACAACGTTGTAGGAAGCTTTGGAGATTGTCTTTGTCAGAAAGTTGCGGCTCATAGATGAAGCCCAACTCGGCTAATTCTTGGCGCATAGTGTCTGGATTTGTCTTGCGATAACTATACTGATTGAAGCGCATATTTTTCCCTCTTTTTCTGGTTTTTATTTAAAATGACCTTTACATTATCCATTATACTTGATAAAATATAGATTGTCTAAAAAATTTTAAAGGAGAAATTAGATGGATTTCAGTTGGGCTATTAAATATGCCACGGAATTTTTAGGAACAGCTATCCTTATCATTTTGGGGAATGGTGCTGTTGCCAATGTTGAATTAAAAGGAACTAAAGGTCATCAAAGTGGCTGGTTGGTCATTGCCGTTGGTTACGGTATGGGGGTTATGATTCCAGCTTTGATGTTTGGAAATACCTCAGGTAACCACATCAATCCTGCCTTCACTTTAGCACTTGCGATTAGTGGTTATTTCCCATGGGCGCATGTAGCACCTTACATTTTTGCTCAAGTTTTGGGTGCGATCTTTGGACAGGCTTTGGTTGTAGCGACACACCGTCCTTACTACTTGAAAACAGAAAATCCAAACAATATCTTGGGTACTTTCTCAACCATTTCAAGTCTAGATCACGGAACACCTGAATCTCGTAAAGCAGCAACAATCAATGGCTTTATCAATGAGTTTGTTGGTTCCTTTGTTCTTTTCTTTGCAGCGATGGGCTTGACTAAACTTCACTTCGGTGCGGAACTGAAGGTTCTTATCGAGAAGAATGTACAACAACAAGCTCTTCAAGCAGCTCAAGCAGGTCAAAAAGTAGCAGAATCAGATGTTCAAAGTCTTATTCATAATACATTTGCACAAGCAACAAATGGATCATCTGCTGTCGCTCACTTGGCACTTGGTTTCCTTGTCATGGCTTTGGTAACTTCACTTGGAGGTCCTACTGGACCAGGTCTTAACCCAGCCCGTGACCTCGGACCTCGTATCTTGCACTTTATCTTGCCAAAATCAATCCTTGGTGAACACAAGGGTGATTCAAAATGGTGGTATTCTTGGGTACCGGTTGTGGCACCAATTGCGGCTGGTATTGCAGCAGTAGCTTTATTTAAAGCGATTTACGGATAGTATTTATCAAAAGACCGAGAGAAATCTCGGTCTTTTTTGTTGGCTTCTGACTAATGGAAAAATGCGATTTGCTTTATATTTTTGGTCTGTTAGATTAGGATAGTGGAAATGTTCTGAAAATTGTTGGTTTGCGCATAATTTCTTGTCAAAAAAATGAAAATTTATTACAATAAAATGGTTTGGAGGAAGTTATGAGTGTGAATCATGTTGCAAGAATTGTTCCAGTAATAAAAGTAAATAATCGGAACCTAAATCAAGATTTCTATAGCAAAACGCTAGGGATGAAATCCCTATTAGAAGAAGGAGCCCAGTTGTCTTTGGGCGATCAAACCAAAACAGAAAGATTGATTTTAGAAGAATCTCCAAGCATGCGCTCTCGTCGAGTGAAAGGGGCAAAGAAATTGGCTCGCTTAGTGATCAAGGTGGCACAAGCGTCAGAAATTGAGGCTTTGTTGGCTCGAGGGATTGAAGTTGATAGTTTATATCATGGGGAGAAAGGTTATGCTTTTGAAGCGACTTCCCCGGAAGGTGATCACATCCTGCTCCATGCAGAAGAGAACCTGAGCAGCTTACAACCAGTCCAAGAAACTCCTGCATTTGAAGGGCAGGACGATTTTATCGGCTTGAGTCAATTTGATGTGGAAAAGATTGAGCTTCGTGTCCCAGATTTACAGGCTGTCAAAACTTTCTATCAGCCAGTGAGCAATGTCTTGGATTTCCTAGATGTGCAGGAAGCCCAAGGAGAAGATTTGCAAGCTGATAATACGAAAACTTGGGATCTGGCTATGCTCAAATGTTTGGTGGCGGACTTTGATGTGGAAAAATTGTCATCGATTTTTGCGACACAGAAATTTTTTGTCCCTAAATCTAAAAAATTCTTGGTCAGCCAAGACCCAAGTAATATTGAACTATGGTTTGAGCAACTATGACTCAGCGAATTTTAGAAAAGATCGATCAGCAGCTTGCTGCGGGGCTTTATCCTGGGGCTAGTTTGTCTCTTTATCGTGATGGACATTGGCAGAGTTTTTATCTGGGCTTGGCAGACCCAGCCAATCAATCAGCAACGCAAGCTGGTCTGGTTTATGATCTGGCCAGTGTCAGTAAGGTGGTTGGCGTAGGGACCTTGGTGGCATTTTTGTTTCAGACTGGTGACTTGGATATCGATGCGCCTTTGCGGCGCTATTATCCTGCCTTTCATGATGATCGGGTGACCCTGCGCCAGCTTTTGACCCATACCTCTGGGCTCGATCCCTTTATTCCCAATCGAGATAGGCTCAATGCTCAAGAATTAAAGGCGGCTCTCAATAGCTTGACAGTGCGGGATGACAAAACCTTCCATTATACAGATGTCAACTTTCTCCTGCTAGGCTTTATGCTGGAGGAGATCTATGGGAAGGATTTGGACAGGTTATTTGCAGAAAAGATTTTTCAGCCGTGGGCGATGCGGAAAACCAGCTTTGGACCAGTAGCTTCTGCGGTTCCGACTGTTCGTGGTGTTAAAGCGGGTGTGGTTCATGATCCCAAAGCGCGTGTCTTAGGCCATCATGCCGGTAGCGCTGGGCTTTTTTCAAGACTTGAGGATTTGCAGATCTTTTTAGAGCATTATTTGCAGGATGAATTTGCAGAGAAATTGAGCCAAAACTTTGCTCTAGAGCCGGGCAAGACACGCAGTCTAGCTTGGAATTTGGAAGGGGACTGGCTGGATCATACTGGCTATACGGGGACTTTTATCATGTATAATCGGGCAGAACAGAAAGCTGCAATCTTTCTTTCCAATCGAACTTATGAAAAGGATGAGCGTGCCCAGTGGATTTTAGACCGTAATGAACTGATGGATCTAATCAGAAAAGAGTGGTAGCCTCCTCTCTACCGAAGCCAAAGGTCAGTCGCTGATGATAAAATAGGATAGAACTCCGGCACTTGCTTGGAGTTTTTGACTGCTTAACGTGACTTTGTCTGTCAAGATAGGAAAAGATCGCTTTTTTTCCAAAAGTATATTAAAATATAGAAGATAGAAGGAAGAAATAGAGAGAAAGTATGACAAAAGAGAAGGGTGTCGGCAAGGCACATAGCAAGATTATTCTTATGGGAGAGCATTCGGTGGTCTATGGCTATCCAGCCTTGGCTTTGCCTCTCAATAATATCGAAGTGACTTGTCAGGTATTCCCTTCTGAGAAGCCTTGGACTCTCTATGAGCAAGATACCTTGTCCATGGCTGTGTTTGCCTGTCTGGAGCACTTAGGGAAGCAAGGCGCTCAGATTCGTTGTCAAGTGGATTCTATGGTGCCAGAAAAGCGGGGCATGGGCTCGTCTGCTGCTGTCAGTATTGCAGCTATTCGTGCGGTTTTTGACTACTTCGAAGAGGCCTTGGATCATGAAACTCTGGAAATTCTGGCCAATCGAGCAGAAATGATTGCCCATATGAATCCAAGCGGTCTGGATGCCAAGACCTGTCTTAGTGATGTAGCTATCAAGTTTATTCGTAATGTCGGATTTTCAGAGATTGAGCTAGATTTGGGCGCTTATCTGCTGATTGCGGATACGGGCATTCACGGACACACGCGGGAAGCCATCAAAAAGGTGGAAAGCTTGGGTCAGGAGGCTCTGCCCCTCTTACAGGAGTTGGGAAATCTGACGAAAATTGTTGAAAAGGCGATCCATCTCAAAGATTTGCTGACCATGGGTCAGGCTATGACTAAGGCTCACGGCAAACTAGCTCAGTTGGGAGTTTCTTGCCAGCTATCTGATGACTTGGTCGAGCTGGCGCTTGAAAATGGGGCTCTTGGAGCCAAAATGAGTGGCGGTGGTCTAGGTGGCTGCGTGATTGTGCTAATAAAAGAAAAGAAAGAGGCGGAAGACCTAGCCCGTCTTTTGAGAGAGAAAGGAGCCAGCAACATATGGATAGAAAGTCTGTAAGTGTCAAGTCTTACGCCAATATTGCCATTGTCAAGTATTGGGGCAAGGCGGATGCCGAGCGGATGATTCCTGCCACTAGTAGTATTTCCTTGACTTTAGAGAATATGTATACCCAAACCCAGTTAAGTCCACTTTCGGCTGAGGCTGCTGGCGATGAATTTTATATCGATGGGCAATTGCAAAGCCCAGAAGAGCATGCTAAGGTCAGTCGGATTATTGATCGCTTTCGGACGGAGCCAAGTGACTGGGTGCGGATTGATACCAGTAACAATATGCCGACAGCAGCAGGTTTATCCTCTAGTTCCAGCGGTTTATCTGCTCTGGTCAAGGCTTGTGATGCTTATTTTGAAACTCATTACAATACTGAGGAGCTGGCTCAGTTGGCCAAGTTTGCTTCAGGTTCGTCAGCCCGCTCCTTCTTTGGTCCTTTGGCAGCATGGGACAAGGATAGCGGAGCGATTTATCCTGTGCAAACCGATCTTAAGCTAGCCATGATTATGTTGGTGCTTCATGATGAGAAAAAGCCGATTTCTAGTCGACTTGGCATGCAGCTCTGTGCCGAAACATCTAAAAATTTTCAGGCTTGGATTGACCAGTCAGCACAGGATTATCAGGATATGCTGTCCTACTTAAAGGATAATGATTTTGAGAAAGTTGGGCAGTTGACCGAGGAGAATGCTTTGCGGATGCATGCAACGACAGAGACAGCCACGCCTCCATTTACTTATCTGACAGAGGAAAGCTATGCTGCGATGGATTTCGTTCGCCAGCTCCGAGACCAGGGGCATCCTTGCTATTTCACCATGGATGCTGGTCCTAATGTCAAGGTTCTCTGTCTGGAAGAGGACTTGGAAGACTTGGTGCCCCTCTTTGAGAATCAGTACCGTCTGATTGTCTCCAAAACGAAGGAATTGCCTGATGGAAACTAAGATGCAAGTCCAGACCTGCGGAAAGCTCTATCTAGCTGGGGAATACGCTGTTCTGAGTCCTGGTCATGCGGCTTTGATTAAGAATATTCCTATTTATATGCGGGCAGAAATTGAGGCGGCGGATAGTTATGAACTGGATTCGGATCTTTTTAGCAATAAAGCCAGTCTAGCACCAGATGCGGATTATGCCTTGATTCAAGAGACTATTCAGCTGATGAATGACTATCTCGGCTTGATACAATGCCCATTGCACCCATTTGCTTTGACTATCAGAGGAAAAATGGAGAAAGACGGGCGAAAGTTTGGGCTGGGTTCTAGCGGAAGCGTTGTTGTCCTGACGATCAAGGCGATGGCCGCTTTTTATCAACTGAAACTAAGCTCTGACCTCCTCTTTAGACTAGCTGCAGTAGTGCTTCTCGAGCGGGGGGATAATGGCTCCATGGGAGATCTGGCCTGCATTGCTTATGAACAACTGGTTTATTATCGTTCTTTTGATCGGATGGCAATCCGCCAGCGATTGGTCGACACAAGTCTATTAGAAATTTTAGGGCAAGATTGGGGCTATGAGATCAAACCAATCTATCCTGCTTTATCCTGTGATTTTCTGGTTGGTTGGACGAGAGAACCGGCTATTTCTAGTGACCTTGTTAAGCGGGTTAAGTCGAGTTTAAACGAAGACTTCTTGACTCAAACCCAGCTTCAGGTGGACAGTCTGAAAGAAGCTCTTTTGTCGGCTGATAAGATAGCTGTAAAAGATAGCCTATTGACTGCCAGTCAGTTATTAGATAGCCTCAGTCCGCTGATTTACACGGAGAAATTACAGGACTTAAGAGAGGCGAGTCAAGGCTTGGATTGTGTCGCTAAAAGCAGTGGAGCTGGCGGTGGAGACTGTGGCTTCGCCCTGTCTTTTGCTGCCGAAGATAGCCAAACCTTGATCCAACGCTGGCAAGAAGCTGGTCTGGAATTACTCTACCGAGAAAGGATGGGTGCTCATGAGCCAAAGTCGTAAAGATGATCATATCAACTATGCCCTAGAACAGCCCCTTGGCTACAATAGCTTTGATGATATAGAATTAATCCATCGTTCTTTGCCAGCCTATGATTTGGCTGAGATTGATTTATCCACTCATTTCGCCGGGCGTGACTGGGATTTTCCTTTTTATATCAATGCTATGACAGGTGGAAGTCCAAAAGGGCGAGAAATCAATGAAAAATTGGCTAAAGTGGCGGAGGCCTGCGGCATCCTCTTTGTGACAGGTTCCTACAGTGCAGCCCTGAAAAATCCAGATGATGATTCTTATGCTGTGGCAAAGGATAAGCCTAGTCTACTCTTGGCCAGCAATATCGGTCTTGATAAACCAGTAGCAGCAGGCTTGCAGGCAGTGTTGGATTTGAAACCTTTATTTCTCCAGCTACATATTAATGTCATGCAAGAATTGCTAATGCCTGAGGGAGAGCGGACTTTCAAAACTTGGAAGCAGCATTTGGAAGTCTATGGAAAAGATTTTCCGGTCCCCCTTGTCCTCAAGGAAGTAGGCTTTGGCATGGATCGAAAGACGATTGAGGAAGCGCAGGCACTAGGAATTTCAACCTTTGATATTTCTGGTCGTGGTGGAACGAGCTTTGCCTATATTGAAAATCGGAGGAGCGGTCAGCGAGACTATCTCAACGGTTGGGGGCAGACCACAGCCCAGGCCTTACTGGCAGCCCAAGACTGGGTGGACAAGGTGGAGTTGCTGGCTAGCGGTGGCATTCGCCATCCTCTAGACATGGTTAAAGCCTTAGTTCTGGGTGCTAAAGCAGTCGGCCTTTCTCGGACGATGTTAGACTTGGTCGAAAAACACTCAGTCGAAGAGGTCATTGCTATTGTAAATGGTTGGAAAGAAGATTTACGGCTGTTGATGTGTGCCCTGTCCTGCCGCAACCTCCAAGACTTAAAATCCGTCCCTTATCTGCTTTACGGTCGCTTAAAAGAAGGAGCCGAACAGGTGCAATAATCACTTGCTGGTATGCTTTGTCTAGCTGATAAAATGCTTTAGCAAATCATTCAAGGAAAAGCGAAATTTATTCTTGCTATTTGCTGGAAAATCTAGTATAATTATTATTTGTGAGTGAACCTCACTTACCCCTTGCAGCGTCTTGGGGTCATTAGACCAAAAGGAGGAACATATCAATGGCTAAATACGAAATTCTTTATATTATTCGTCCAAACATTGAAGAAGAAGCTAAAAACGCTTTGGTAGCACGCTTTGACTCTATCTTGACTGACAACGGTGCAACTGTTGTTGAATCAAAAGACTGGGAAAAACGTCGTCTTGCATACGAAATCCAAGATTTCCGTGAAGGACTTTACCACATCGTTAACGTTGAAGCAAACGACGATGCAGCTCTTAAAGAGTTTGACCGTCTTTCAAAAATCAACGCTGACATTCTTCGTCACATGATCGTCAAACTTGACGCTTAAGAAGGTAAATTATGATTAATAACGTTGTACTTGTGGGACGTATGACCCGTGATGCTGAACTTCGCTATACACCGCAAAACCAAGCGGTCGCAACCTTTACTCTGGCTGTTAATCGCAACTTTAAAAATCAAAGTGGTGAGCGTGAAGCGGACTTTATCAATGTTGTTATCTGGCGTCAGCAGGCAGAAAATCTTGCTAATTGGGCCAAAAAAGGCGCTTTGATCGGAATTACTGGTCGCATCCAGACTCGTAATTACGACAATCAGCAAGGCCAGCGTGTCTATGTCACAGAAGTCGTTGCAGACAACTTTCAGCTTCTGGAAAGTCGTGCAAGCCGTGAAGGGCAGCCTTCAGCTGGCTTTGGCGGCGGTGGCTTCGGTGGAAATTCTGCACCAAGCTATGGTAATGCTGACTCATTCAACCAAGTACCGAACTTTTCTCGTGATGAAAGCCCATTCGGCAATTCAAACCCGATGGACATCTCAGACGATGATTTACCATTCTAATAATGGACAAAACTAGAACTATAATATAAAGGAGAATAACATGGCTCAACAACGTCGTGGCGGATTCAAACGCCGTAAAAAAGTTGATTACATCGCAGCAAACAAGATTGAATATGTTGATTACAAAGATACTGAGCTTCTTAGCCGTTTCGTTTCAGAACGTGGGAAAATCCTTCCTCGTCGTGTAACAGGAACTTCAGCTAAAAACCAACGTAAAGTAACAACAGCTATCAAACGCGCTCGCGTAATGGCTTTGATGCCTTTCGTAAATGAAGACTAATATGAGTCCCTGCTTCTAGCAGGGATTTTTGCTATCTTGATGATAGAAAGGGACAGTGCTATAATATAAGAAACTATCGAGATATGAGAGGCTTGCCATGACAGAAGAACTAGCCATCAGAAAGATGCTTTTTGAGGATATTGAAGGCTTATCGAATGCTTTTATCCAGCAAGGCTGGCCTGGTCGGAGAGAGATTTTAAAAAACTACTTTCTGGAGCAAGAGGAGGGTGAGCGCCAAGTTTTGGTGGCTGTTGTTGGGGAATTTTTGGCTGGCTACATTACAGTCATCCCATTGGCAAAGCATGGGCCTTTTGCTGGTCTTTATCCTGAGTTAACGGATTTTAATGTTTTTGAAAGTTTCCAAAAGCGAGGAATTGGGACAGCTTTATTGGACAAAGCTGAGCAAGCAGCGCAGCATTATTCAGATGTGGTCAGCTTGGGTGTTGGGCTACATAAAGGCTATGGTCCAGCACAACGACTGTATGTGGGTCGTGGTTATATGCCAGATGGGTCAGGAGTTTGGTTTCAAAATCAGCCACTCACGCCCTATGCTTCGTGCGAGAATAACGATGACTTGGTTTTATACTTTTCAAAAAGTGCAAAATAAAAGAGGTTGCAAAACCTCTTTTTCTATGCTGCTTAATATTTCGCTGGTCCCATAGTCGCACTCTTGATATTGAAGCGCTTCTTGAGGTAGAAACGGAGTGCTAGGGTGATCCCTCCGATGATGGCAACGACAATGTTTGACAAATGTGGGTTGAGAGAGTCGGGCAGTAGGCTAGAACCAATGATTGAAAGGGTCCAAAGACCAATGGCTATTAGCATGATAAGGATAGATTTGAGTAGATGTGGACGCTGGCTACGGTCAGTGTCTGGTCCGTAAAAACGGTAAACGAAATGATAGAGGGCGTAGAAAGCGAGACCGCCGACAATACTTCCAAAGACAAGTGTCGTCATGCCGTAAACAGACGGTCGAGAAGATGCCAAATTAACGATGGAAGTCAGAACGGTAAAGAAACCGAAAATGAAAAGAACAGAATCCAGCATCATCCATTTTGGATCGTCGTTTTGTTTTGGATGTTCAGCATCATAGCGTTCCTTAGCAGTGAGAGAAGAAGCCCAGTAAGTTGGTGCCCCGTAGAGAGCACGGGCAGGGATACCCTTGGCTTGATTTTCTAAAATATTTGGAATGATTTCTTCTAAGATTGCCTTCACTTCTTCGTCGGATTTGCCATCTTTGAGGAGTTGGTGAGTAGCGATGTGGAGAAATTCCTTATTTTTCTTAGTTAGTTTGTCTGATACTACTTGTGACATAAGAGTCCTTTCTGGTGGTTAGAATAATTTTTTATGGAAGAGGTAGAGGGTCAGAGAGCCACTCAGAGCAAAGGCGATAAACATGATAATCCAGAAGGCATGTGGCTCGCCATTTAGAGGCAGTTCATTATCTTTGAAGTTCATCCCATAGGCTGAGAAAAGCATGGTCGGGATGGACATAACAACGGTTACTAAGGCCAGTGTCTTCATGACATTATTCTGGTTGTTGGAAATAATTGAAGCAAAAGTATCTGTCATGCTGTGGAGGATATTTCCATAAATATCAGCCATCTCGATGGCCTGCTGGGTTTCAATCAGGGTATCTTCCAGCAAATCTTCATCTTCCAAGTATTTCTTGATATTGCTGGTAGAGCTGGTCAGTTTCTTAATCACGCGCTCATTGGTCTTGAGGGAGGCTTTGAAATAGACGATGGTCTTTTCCAGCTCCATGAGCTCAATCAGTTCTTCATTTCGAGTCGACTGGTGCAGTTGGCTTTCAATCTGCTCACTCTTGCGATCAATGGAACGCAGGGCTGTCAAATACAGCTCGGCATTGCGGTAGAGAATCTGAAAGATAAAACGTGACCGCATGAAAGTATAAAAGTTACGTAAGCGACGGTGGATAAAGATATCCAGTAGGGGCAGCTTTTCCAAACAGGTCGTGATGATAGCTTCTTCTGTGATGATAATACCAAGCGGGATAGTAACATAGTAGGTCTGATTATTCCGTTCCTCTGTGATAGGCACGTCTACGATGATCAGTGTGTATTCATCCTCGATAGTGACACGAGACATTTCCTCGGCATCGAGTGGTGCTCGTAGGTCAGCTATGTCAATGCCAAAGGCGTTTGCGATTTCTAAAGATTCATTTTGGGAAGGATTGACCATATTTATCCAAGTTCCTGATTCAAGTGTATCAATTTCCTTGAACTCGGTTGTTGTTGATAAAAATACTTGCTTCATATCTCCTCCTAGAATCGTTTATAAGCACCGTCTTATTATACTACAAATTCTAGTCTTTTGGGAAAAAGTTTGCAGAAAAATTTGCTATAATAGAAGAAGTTTAAAGGTAAAGTGTGGAAGAGATGCAAGATAAAATTGTGATTCATGGAGCGCGAGCTCATAATTTAAAAAATATTGATGTAGAAATACCCCGAGACAAGCTGGTCGTGGTGACCGGTCTGTCTGGTTCGGGCAAGTCCAGTCTAGCTTTTGACACCCTCTATGCTGAGGGGCAGCGCCGCTATGTTGAGAGCTTGTCGGCCTATGCTCGGCAGTTTTTGGGCAACATGGAAAAGCCGGATGTGGACTCGATTGATGGTCTCAGCCCGGCTATTTCCATCGACCAGAAGACGACTAGTAAAAATCCCCGCTCAACAGTGGGAACAGCTACTGAAATCAATGATTACCTGCGCTTGCTCTATGCGCGTGTTGGAACGCCCTACTGTGTCAATGGACATGGAGCGATTAAGGCCTCGTCTGTTGAGCAGATTGTCGACAAGGTTCTGGAATTGCCAGAGCGTCAGCGATTACAGATTTTAGCGCCAGTCATTCGCAAGAAAAAGGGACAGCATAAGACCGTTTTTGACAAGATTCAGAAAGACGGCTATGTCCGGGTGCGCGTGGATGGGGATGTCTACGATGTAACAGAAGTGCCAGAGCTTTCTAAGAGCAAGCAGCATGATATTGAAGTTGTGGTAGACAGAATTGTCATCAAGGAAGGAGTGCGCAGCCGCCTCTTTGACTCGGTTGAAGCAGCTCTGCGGATTGCTGAGGGCTATGTGGTGATTGACACTATGGACGGTCAAGAGCTGCTCTTTTCTGAACACTATGCCTGCCCAGTCTGTGGCTTTACGGTGCCAGAGTTAGAGCCGCGCCTCTTTTCTTTCAATGCGCCTTTTGGCTCCTGTCCGGACTGTGATGGTCTAGGAGTTAAGCTGGAAGTGGATCTAGATGTGGTCGTGCCAGATTCTAGCAAGACTTTGCGCGAAGGAGCGCTAGCGCCTTGGAATCCCATCTCCTCCAACTACTATCCACAGATGCTGGAGCAGGCTATGGCAGCCTTTGGCATTGATATGGACAAGCCTTTTGAGGAGCTGACTGAGGAAGAAAAACAGCTGATTTTCTTTGGCTCAGATGGACGAGAGTTCCATTTCCATTATGAAAATGAGTTTGGCGGCGTGCGCGATATTGACATTCCTTTTGAGGGAGTTGTCACCAATATCAACCGTCGCTACCATGAAACCAATAGTGATTTTACTCGGACACAGATGCGGACATATATGAATGAGCTGACTTGTGCGGCTTGTCACGGTTATCGACTTAGTCCTCAGGCTCTGTCTGTCAAGGTTGGTGGCGAAGACGGCTTGCATATCGGTGAGATTTCAGACTTGTCCATTGCAGATCATTTGGTCCAGTTGGACAAGCTTAGCTTGACTGATAACGAAGCTACGATTGCGCGGCCTATTCTCAAAGAAATTCATGACCGCCTGACCTTCCTTAATAACGTTGGCCTTAATTACCTGACTTTGTCTCGCTCGGCAGGGACTCTATCAGGAGGCGAGAGCCAGCGGATTCGCTTGGCAACTCAGATTGGCTCGAACTTGAGTGGCGTCCTCTATATCTTGGACGAGCCCTCTATTGGCTTGCACCAGCGTGATAATGACCGCCTGATTGCCAGCCTCAAGAAGATGCGCGACCTAGGCAATACCCTCATCGTTGTTGAGCACGACGAGGACACCATGAGAGAGGCGGACTGGCTGATTGATGTGGGACCAGGAGCTGGTGTTTTCGGAGGTGAAATCGTCGCAGCGGGCACTCCAGCGCAAGTGGCCAAGAGCAAGAAATCTATCACAGGCCAATACCTGTCAGGTAAGCGCGAGATCCCAGTACCATTGGAACGCCGTGTAGGCAATGGACGCTTTATCGAAGTGACAGGGGCTCAGGAAAATAACCTGCAGAATATTACGGCTAGATTCCCTTTAGGCAAATTTATCGCGGTGACGGGAGTTTCTGGATCTGGTAAGTCAACGCTGGTCAACTCTATCCTTAAAAAAGCCATTGCCCAAAAACTCAACCGCAACTCTGCCAAACCAGGTAAGTTTAAGAAAATCAGTGGTATTGAGCATGTGGATCGACTGATTGATATTGACCAAAGTCCGATTGGCCGGACACCGCGCTCTAATCCAGCTACCTATACTGGAGTCTTTGACGATATTCGCGATCTGTTTGCCAAGACCAATGAAGCCAAGATTCGCGGCTACAAAAAGGGTCGTTTCAGCTTTAACGTCAAGGGTGGCCGCTGTGAGGCCTGCTCGGGTGATGGGATTATCAAGATTGAGATGCACTTCCTACCTGACGTCTATGTGGCCTGTGAGGTCTGCCACGGCACTCGCTATAATAGTGAGACGCTAGAAGTTCACTACAAGGAGAAGAATATCGCCCAGGTTCTGGACATGACGGTCAATGATGCGGTAGAATTCTTCCAGCATATTCCCAAGATTGCCCGCAAACTCCAGACAATCAAGGATGTGGGACTAGGATATGTGACTCTAGGGCAGCCAGCCACAACCTTGTCAGGTGGTGAAGCCCAGCGTATGAAGCTGGCCAGCGAGCTTCACAAGCGCTCGACTGGCAAGTCCTTCTATATCTTGGATGAGCCGACCACGGGTCTGCATTCTGAAGACATTGCCAAGCTCCTTCATGTGCTATCACGCTTTGTGGACGATGGCAATACAGTCCTCGTTATCGAGCACAATTTGGATGTTATCAAGACAGCTGACCATATCATCGACTTAGGACCAGAAGGCGGTGTCGGTGGCGGAACCATCATTGCCACGGGGACACCAGAAGAAGTCGCAGCTAATCCAGCCAGCTATACCGGTCAATATTTGAAAGATAAGCTGAAATAAGATTTTTATTGTTCTAAAACACAAATCCCTCACTAGGCTAACCTAATGAGGGATTTCAACTTATAGTTATGAGGGAAGTAGGGCATAGCTATCGCAGCAACCTACTAGATATTTTTAGAATGTTTTCTCTTTGTCACGAACGACCAGTAAGTCCACTTTCGCGTGGCGAAGGATATATTCGGATGATGAGCCGACTAGGAGGCGTTCAAAGGCATTGAGACCAGTAGCTCCGACCATAATCAAATCAACCTTGTGTTCGTCAGGAATATCAGTTGACAGGAGGGTTTTGGGATTGCCCAATTCAATGACGATATCGACGTATTTGACCCCAGCTTTTTGCGCCTTTTCCTTGTACTCTGTCATCAACTTTTGTGCTTCTTCTTGGAGATCTTCGTAGACCTCAGCGTCAAAGGTTGAGACGCTTTGGAGAGCCCGGGTATCAATCACATGAGCAATTGTCAAACGAGAAGCATTTCTCAGCGCTACATTAACACCTTTTTCAAAAGCGAGTTCTGCTTCGCGAGAGCCGTCAACAGCGACCATGATATTTTCATATTTTTGTTGAGTCATAAAGCTACCTCCATCTTTTGTCGAATCCTAGATTCGAGTTTCTTATGTCTTCACTTATATTGTAAACCTTTTCAGAAAAAAAGTAAAGCTGCAAATGAAATTCAGAAATCAAGTGAAATTATTTTGATGGATAAGTGTATTTTCCTAAATTAGAAGCTTTATTTTAGTTGAATGGAGCGTTCTTAGATTCTTCCTAATTGTCAATCTTTTTTTCTGATGGTATAATAAAATCATTCAAATGAATTGAGGAAAATAGGATGAAAGAATTTAATAAGTCCAGCAAACTGGAGCATGTAGCCTATGATATTCGTGGGCCAGTTTTGGATGAAGCGATGCGGATGCGGGCAAACGGAGAAAAAATTCTCCGCTTGAACACGGGAAATCCAGCTGAATTTGGCTTTACCGCTCCAGACGAGGTCATTCATGATTTGATTATGAATGCGCGTGACAGTGAGGGTTACTCTGATTCTAAGGGGATTTTCTCAGCCCGTAAGGCCATTATGCAGTATTGCCAGCTCAGAAATTTCCCTAATGTTGATATCGATGATATTTATCTTGGAAATGGAGTCAGCGATCTGATTGTTATGTCTATGCAGGGACTCTTAGATGATGGAGATGAGGTCCTAGTACCAATGCCGGACTATCCGCTCTGGACGGCTGCAGTTAGTCTGGCTGGTGGGAATGCCGTTCATTATGTCTGTGATGAGCAGGCAGAATGGTATCCAGATATTGACGACATCAAGTCAAAAATCACTTCTAATACTAAGGCTATTATTATCATCAATCCTAACAATCCAACGGGAGCACTTTATCCTAAGGAACTTTTGCTAGAGATCGTAGAAATTGCTCGCCAGAACAATCTTATCATCTTTGCGGATGAAATTTATGACCGCATGGTGATGGATGGACATGTGCATACGCCTGTGGCAAGCCTAGCTCCAGATGTCTTTTGTGTCAGCATGAATGGTCTATCAAAATCTCATCGTATCGCGGGCTTCCGAGTTGGCTGGATGGTGCTATCTGGTCCTAAGCGGCACGTTAAAGGCTATATCGAAGGCCTTAATATGCTTTCCAATATGCGCTTGTGCTCCAACGTCTTGGCCCAGCAGGTTGTGCAAACATCGCTTGGAGGTCACCAGTCGGTGGATGAATTGCTTTTGCCAGGTGGCCGTATCTATGAACAGAGAAACTTCATTTACAATGCCATTCAAGATATTCCAGGTTTGTCTGCGGTCAAACCTAAGGCGGGTCTTTACATCTTCCCGAAGATTGATCGAGAAATGTACCGTATCGATGATGATGAGCAGTTTGTTTTGGATTTCCTCAAGCAGGAAAAAGTCCTTCTTGTCCATGGTCGGGGCTTTAACTGGAAGGACCCAGATCATTTCCGAATCGTTTATCTGCCTCGGGTAGATGAGCTAGCTCAGATCCAAGAAAAAATGACGCGCTTCCTGCGCCAATACCGCAGATAAGCATAATTATAAGTCATAAACCGTTTAAAACAAATTCGTCTTAGAATTGTTTTAAATGGTTTTTTTGATGAAGTGATTTTTTTCACTATCATTAAATTCTGAATCTTTCAGAATTGTAGCGAATTTTTTTTCAATACACAATTTTCAGATAATTATTGAAAATTTCGGTCGATTATGATACAATCAAGGAGACTAAATACGAGGTAAATGTATGGCAAAACTATTAGAAAAAACAAGGAAGATTACTTCTATCTTGAAACGTTCAGAGGAGCAACTTCAGGAGGAACTTCCTTACAATGCGATCACTCGCCAGCTTGCTGATATTATTCATTGCAATGCCTGCATCATCAACAGCAAGGGCCGTCTCTTGGGCTATTTTATGCGCTACAAGACAAATAATGATCGTGTAGAAGCCTTTTTCCAAGACAAGACTTTCCCCAAAGAATATGTCCAAGAAGCAAACATGGTGTATGAGACGGAGGCTAATCTGCCTGTAACTCACGATTTGACCATTTTCCCAGTGGAAACCAAGGATGAATTTCCAGATGGTTTGACTACTATCGCACCGATTCATGTTTCAGGAATTCGCTTGGGCTCGCTGATTATCTGGCGCAATGATAAAGAATTTTTGGATGATGACTTGATTCTGGTTGAGATTGCCAGCACAGTGGTCGGTATCCAGCTGCTTAACTTCCAGCGGGAAGAGGACGAGAAGAACATCCGTCGCCGGACAGCTGTGACCATGGCGGTCAATACTCTGTCTTACTCAGAGCTAAGAGCTGTTTCAGCTATTCTGGGCGAGCTCAATGGCAATGAAGGGCAACTGACGGCTTCTGTCATTGCTGACCGGATAGGGATTACTCGTTCAGTCATTGTCAATGCCTTGCGCAAGCTGGAGAGTGCGGGGATTATTGAAAGCCGCTCGCTGGGGATGAAGGGAACTTATCTGAAAGTACTGATTCCAGATGTTTTTGAGGAAATTAAAAAGAGGGATTACTAATGGCAAGAGCGCTGATTTCCATTGATTATACGTTTGATTTTGTTGCAGATGAGGGCAAGCTGACAGCAGGAGCGCCTGCTCAGGCGATTTCTGAAGCCATTGCTCAGATGACCGAGGCGGCATTTGATCGAGGCGACTATATCTTCTTTGCTATTGATGCCCACGATGAGAATGATGCCTTTCATCCTGAGAGTAAGCTGTTTCCACCTCATAATATCAAAGGAACCAGCGGTCGCAATCTTTATGGTCCCTTGGCTGATTTTTATGACAAGCATCAAGCAGACTCTCGGGTCTTTTGGATGGATAAGCGTCATTATTCTGCTTTTTCCGGTACGGATTTAGATATTCGATTGCGGGAAAGAAAGGTAGATACGGTCATTTTGACTGGAGTCTTGACAGATATTTGCGTCCTGCATACGGCGATCGATGCTTATAATCTTGGTTATCAGATTCAGGTGGTAGAGCCAGCTGTGGCTTCTCTGTCAGAGGAAAATCACAAATTTGCCTTAAATCACTTGCAAAATGTTCTAGGTTCGACTATAATAGATACAATTTAAGAGTAAAAGAGAAGCAGAGTAGGCTTGCTGACTTGCACAGAGAGTGCTGATAGCTGAGAGCAGTACCAAGAAAGCAAAACCGAAGAACATGTTTCATAATCTTTTGTGTGACCAAGCACAAACGCCGCTCACGTTACGAGCGTAGAGGCTGCCTTTTAAGGTGGTGAATAACAGTGGTACCACGGCTTTCGTCTGTTTCAGAGACGAAGGCTTTTTGTTTTGCAAAAGGAAAAGTGGATATGCTGGAAGAAAGTTGCTAATATGCCTAAGGACAGGGCAGCTTGCAAATGGATTTGAAAGGGAGAGAATATGAAAGAAATTTTTATCGGAAACTACGGTTTAGAGCAGGTCGGACAGACCATGACCGCAACTGGCTGGGTGGCCAATATCCGCAATCATGGTAAGCTGGCCTTTATTGAATTACGGGACCGTGAGGGCTTGCTTCAGGTCTTTGTTAGCGGTGATATTGAAGATTTTGCTAAGCTGGAAGACATTGGCAAAGAAGATGTCATTGCAGTGACGGGGCAAGTCGTTCAGCGGGAAGAGCGCTTTGTCAACAAGGCCATCAAGTCTGGTCAGGTTGAGCTAAGGGCAGAGAAGATTGAGGTCATTGCTAGCAGTAAGCCTCTGCCTTTTGAGTTGGACCAGCATGCCCATACAGGGGAAGATCTGCGTCAGAAATACCGCTACCTGGACTTGCGCCGTGAGAAGATGACACATAACCTCAAACTGCGCCATCAGATCACATCAACTATTCGAGAATATTTGAACAGTTTGGACTTTTTGGAAGTGGAGACGCCTTATTTGACCAAGTCAACACCTGAAGGGGCTAGAGACTTCTTGGTTCCTAGTCGGGTCTTTAAAAATCAATTCTACGCGCTGCCTCAGAGCCCTCAGATGCTCAAGCAGTTACTGATGGGGGCTGGACTTGAGCGCTATTATCAGATTGTTCGTTGTTTCCGTGACGAAGATTTGCGGGGCGACCGTCAGCCAGAGTTTACCCAGGTAGATTTGGAGCTGAGTTTTGCCAGCGAAGAAGAAATCCGAGCTCTGGTTGAAGCTATGCTCAAGGCTGTTGTTAAGAAAACTCATGGTTTAGAGTTGACAGAAGCTTTTCCGACTATCAGCTATGAAGAAGCTATGAGCCGCTTTGGTTCTGATAAGCCAGATACACGCTTTGGTTTAGAGTTGAAGAGTTTGACGGATTTGTGCCAGTCCAATGATTCGCTTCTCATCAAGAAAGCTTTGGACAACCAAGAGGAAGTGATGGGAATCTGTTTGCCAGATGCAGCTAGTGCTTTTAGTAAGAAACAGCTGAGCCACTACTATCAGGAAATGAAGGAATTTGGCTGCAGTCGTTTCGCCAGTCTAAAGGTTGAAAATGGCCAGTTAGTTGGAGATTTGGCTAGCACCTTTGAAGCTGAAAGTCAGGAGTTACTGACACGTTTTGAGGCCAAAGATGGAGACCTCATCCTGCTAGTCATGGCCAAGAAGCGTCGGGCTCAGGAAGCTTTGGGACATCTGCGTCTAGAAGTCGCAAAAGCTTTGGATCTGATTGATCCGGGGCTGCTTCATTTCCTCTGGGTTGTGGATTGGCCGCTGCTGGAGTGGAATGAAGACCAAAACCGCTATCAAGCCATGCACCATCCTTTCACACAGGGCGTTTTTAAAGAAGGTCAGGAGCCAGATCAATACCGCAGCCATGCCTATGACATCGTCTTGAACGGTTATGAGATTGGCGGAGGAAGTCTACGGATTCATGACAGGAAGGCTCAGGAAGCGATGTTTGAGCTATTGGGCATGAACCGAGAAGATTATGAGCGGGACTTTGGTTTCTTCTTAGAAGCCTTGGAGTATGGCTTCCCACCACACGGTGGCTTGGCTCTGGGCTTAGATCGTTTGGTTATGATTTTGGCTGGGGAAGAAAATATCCGCCAGGTCATTGCCTTTCCGAAAAATGGTACTGGCTTTGACCCTATGCTGGAAAGTCCGAGTTTGGTTGACCAAAGACAGCTCAAAGAACTGTATTTGGAATTGAAGAATTAGCCTGAAATATGGTAAAATGAAATGATGCGAATTCCTGAAGAAATCAGGAAGAAGTTAAAGAAAGAGGTCGCAGCTACGAGAGCTTGGTGCCTCTATCTTAGCAAAACAATGCGAGTTAAATACCTCGAAAACAAAGATTTTTCTTAGATTTATCGTTTTCGGTCGGTATTCAGGCTCGCCTATCTTATGAAAGGAATCAGAGATGAAGATTACTCAAGAAGAAGTAAGTCACGTTGCAAAACTGTCAAAACTGGCTTTTTCACCAGAAGAGACAGCTGAGTTTGCGACAACCTTGTCTAAAATTGTCGACATGGTCGAACTGCTCAATGAAGTGGACACAGAGGGTGTGCCTTTCACTTCTAATGTGGCAGCTAATATCAACTATATGCGAGAAGATGTGGCTCAGCCAGGCTGGAACCGGGACGAGCTTTTCCAAAATGTACCTGAAAAAGAGCGGGGCTACATCAAAGTGCCTGCCATCCTAGATGACGGAGGAGATGCCTAATGACTTTTAATCACAAGACCATTGAAGAACTGCACGACTTGCTGGTCAAGAAAGAAATTTCTGCGGTTGAGTTAACTCAGGCGACTTTGGCAGACATCAAAGAACGTGAAGGAGCTGTGGACAGTTTCATTACTATCAGTGAAGAGGAAGCATTGGCTCAGGCTGCAGCTCTGGATGCCAAGGGCATTGATGCGGACAATCTTATGAGCGGAATTCCGTTAGCGGTTAAGGACAATATCTCAACCAAGGGAATCTTGACGACGGCTGCATCTAAAATGCTCTACAACTATAAGCCGATTTTCGATGCAACCAGTGTAGAAAAGCTCTATGGTAAGGATATGATTATCGTTGGGAAGACCAACATGGACGAGTTCGCCATGGGTGGATCCAGCGAAAACTCTTACTTTAAGACGACTAAGAATGCTTGGGACAGCAGCAAGGTTCCTGGTGGATCATCAGGTGGTTCAGCGACAGCTGTTGCCTCTGGTCAGGTTCGCCTGTCACTAGGTTCAGATACGGGTGGCTCCATTCGTCAGCCTGCTTCCTTTAACGGTGTAGTCGGCCTCAAACCAACTTACGGACGGGTTTCTCGTTTTGGTCTCATTGCTTTTGGTTCTTCTTTAGATCAGATTGGGCCTTTCTCTCAGACGGTTAAGGAAAATGCCCAGCTTCTGAATGTTATTGCTGGTAATGATCCTAAAGATTCTACATCATCACAAGAAGCAGTGCCAGACTTTACTAGCAAGATTGGCCAAGACATCAAGGGCATGAAGATTGCCTTGCCTAAGGAATACATGGGTGAGGGAATTGACAGCAAGGTCAAGGAAACGATTCTGGCAGCAGCCAAGCACTTGGAAAGTCTAGGAGCTATCGTTGAAGAGGTTAGCCTGCCTCACAGCAAGTATGGAGTGGCTGTTTACTATATCATTGCTTCCTCTGAGGCTAGCTCTAACCTGCAGCGTTTTGACGGTATTCGCTATGGTTACCGCGCAGAAGGCATTGAAAATCTAGAAGATGTCTATGTCAAATCCCGCAGCGAAGGCTTTGGTGAAGAGGTGAAACGCCGCATCATGCTGGGGACATTCAGCTTGTCGTCTGGTTACTACGATGCTTACTTCAAGAAAGCTGGTCAGGTTCGGACCTTGATTATGCAAGATTTTGCTAAGGTTTTTGAAAAATATGACTTGATCTTAGGCCCAACTGCACCAACTGTAGCTTATGACTTGGGCAGTCAAAACCAAGATCCTGTGGCCATGTATTTGGCTGACCTTTTGACCATTCCAGTCAATCTGGCTGGCCTGCCAGGTATTTCAATCCCAGCTGGCTTTGCAGATGGTCTTCCCGTTGGCTTGCAGCTGATTGGGAACCACTTTGATGAAGCGACCATCTATCAGGCAGCCGCAGCATTTGAAGCGACGACTGACTACCACAAACAGCAGCCAGTTATCTTTGGAGGTGAAAAATAATGAACTTTGAAACAGTTATCGGACTGGAAGTCCATGTTGAATTGAAGACCAATTCAAAAATTTTCTCACCAGCTCCAGCTCACTTCGGTGAAGATCCAAATGCCAACACCAATATCATCGACTGGTCCTTCCCAGGTGTCCTGCCTGTTATGAACAAGGGTGTCATTGACTATGGAATCAAAGCTGCTCTGGCTTTGAACATGGATATTCACCAGAAAATGCACTTTGACCGCAAGAATTACTTCTATCCGGACAATCCAAAAGCCTATCAAATTTCTCAGTTTGATGAGCCGATTGGCTACAATGGCTGGATTGAGATTGAGCTAGAAGATGGCACGACCAAGAAAATCCGTATCGAGCGGGCCCACTTAGAAGAAGATGCCGGAAAGAATACCCATGGCAGCGATGGCTACTCTTATGTGGACCTCAACCGCCAAGGGGTACCGCTGATTGAGATTGTATCGGAAGCAGATATGCGCAGTCCAGAAGAAGCTTATGCCTATCTGACTGCCCTCAAGGAAATCATTCAGTACACGGGCATTTCTGATGTCAAGATGGAAGAGGGTTCCATGCGGGTCGACGCTAATATTTCTATCCGTCCTTACGGTCAGGAAGAATTTGGTACCAAGACTGAGCTGAAAAACCTTAACTCCTTCAACTTTGTCCGTAAGGGTCTGGCATTTGAGGAAAAACGCCAAGCGGAAATCCTACGCAGCGGTGGTCAAATCCGTCAGGAAACCCGCCGTTATGACGAAGCAACTGGCGAAACCCTGCTCATGCGGGTCAAGGAAGGTTCAGCGGACTACCGTTACTTCCCAGAGCCTGATCTGCCGATCTTTGAGATTGAGGATGCTTGGATTGAGCAAGTACGCAGTAGCCTGCCAGCCTTTCCAAAAGAACGCCGGGCTAAGTATGTGGGCGATTACGGTCTTTCTGACTACGATGCTAAGCAGCTGACAGTGACCAAGGCTGTGTCAGACTTCTTTGAAGCAGCTCTTGCAGCAGGCGGTGACGCCAAGGCTGTCTCTAACTGGCTCCAAGGAGAAGTGGCTCAATACCTCAATGCCGAAGGAAAGACCATCTCTGAGATTGAGCTGACACCTGAGAACCTGACTGAGATGATTGCGCTGATTGCAGACGGTACGATTTCCTCTAAGATTGCCAAGAAGGTCTTTGTCCATCTAGCTAAAAATGGTGGCTCTGCTAAGGAATATGTACAAAAAGCAGGCCTGATCCAAATCTCAGATCCTGCCCAGCTATTGCCAATCATTCAGCAAGTCTTTGCGGATAATGAAAAAGCCATCAATGACTATAAGGGCGGCAACAAGAATGCAGCCAAGTCCTTGATTGGTCAGCTCATGAAGGCTACCAAGGGCCAAGCCAACCCACAAGTAGCACAAAAACTGCTCAACGAAGAGTTGGAGAAACTTTAGAGATAAGTAGAAAACCAGTCGCGAGGCTGGTTTTCACCTTTTATTTGAATGGTATTTATGGTAAAATAGATAAAAAATAAAGGAGTTCTTATGTCAGAAATTAAAGTAAAACGCGGAACAGGCTTTGTAGGGATCATTGGGAATTTTCCAATTTTAATCAATGGTCAAAAGGTTGGTACAATCCAGAATGGCGACGAGGCGGCCTTTCCTATTGAGGGAGAAGAAGCTGTTGTTCGTGTAGGAGCTGCCCCTATGAGAACCAAGCCAGTGACAGTTAAAGCAGGGCAAACTTTGCTAGTTGAAACAAATTTTACAAATTTTTCTATCTGTCTAGGAGTTTTGTTGCTCGGCCTGTTCTTTGGTGGTCTAGTGCGTGCAATTCTCTTAATTCTTTATATTGTTTTAATGTTTCTTCTGCCTTTTTACTCAGCTAGGATTGAAGAATAAACTGAAGAGTTTTTGTTGATAGGTTAGCTTGAAATAAAGGATTTTTTGATGCCAAAATTTACCATTACGCGTGCTACCGGTATGGTCGGAGTAGCTCAAAATGTTGCAGTATATCTAAATGGTGAACTTGTGGATAAACTTGCGAATGATGAAAGTAAAACGCTGACTTTTGAGGGAAACAGTGTTGAACTACAGGTTGGACAAAGCTTTATGAAATCGCATAATATTCAAGTGAAAGATGGTCAGAAAGTACTTGTTACAGCTTCTGGAATGCGAGCTATGCTAGGAATTATTGGCTTTATATTAGGCTTGCCTTATTTACTTCTTGAGATAGAGGATTAGCCATTTTTGGGCTCTGCTAAATCATAAAAAATCAGTCAAAACAGACTGATTTTTCTTTATGGTTTATGTTATAATGATCAAAGCTAACAGAAAGAGGTTTGAGATGTCAAAAGTTTTAAGGGGGACCCTTTATACCTTGGCTGCGGGGATTGCTTGGGGCTTATCGGGAACAAGTGGTCAATATCTGATGGAGCATGGTTTTTCGGCACTGAGCTTGACCAATGTACGCTTGTTGCTAGCAGGTTTGGTCTTGATGATGTTGGCTTATGCAACAAATAAAGATTCTTTTAAAGAGATTTGGAAATACAAGAGCTCTCTGCTACACATTTTAATTTTTGCAGTTCTAGGCTTATTCATCAATCAATATGCATATTTAGCGGCCATTCATGAGACGAATGCAGGAACAGCAACGGTTTTACAATATCTCTGTCCAGTGGGAGTCTTGGCTTACACTTGTGTCAAAGACAGAGTAGCACCGACTGTGGCTCAGGTCTGCTCCATGATTTTGGCTATCGGTGGAACCTTTCTGATTGCGACCCACGGTCAGGTCAATCAGCTCTCGATGACGCCAAAAGGCTTATTTTTAGGCATTTTCTCAGCTTTTACTTATGCACTTTATATTCTTTTGCCGATTGAGCTCATTAAAAGGTGGGGAAGCATGCTGGTTATCGGCATTGGGATGACCATTGCAGGTATCTTGCTCCTTCCTTTCAGCGGTATTTTCCAGCATCAGTGGCAATTCCGTTTAGATATCCTTCTAGCCTTGGTCGGCATCATTGTCATCGGAACAATCTTTGCTTACACCGTCTTTTTGAAGGGAACAAGCTTGGTCGGTCCTGTCAAATCTAGCCTCTTAGCCTCGATTGAGCCTATTTCAGCGGTCTTTTTTGCCTTTGTCATTATGAATGAACGCTTTTATCTACTTGATTTTGTAGGTATGGGCATGATTTTGCTGGCTGTCCTGTTGATATCTGTCAAAGACCTAATCTTGGAAAAGAAAAAAGGTTTATTATAAGCAAGAAAGAATAAGGAAAGACCTAGCTCTGAATAGAGCTAGGTCTTTGTTGTTTACTTATTCGGTTTATTCATTGCTTTCTGAGCTGCCAAAGAATGCTTTGTACAGAGCACGGATGGCCTCTTTTTCTTGGTTCTTATTGACAACAAACATGATAGAAACTTCACTAGAACCTTGTGACATCATTTGGATATTGATTTTGTTGTCAGAAAGAGCTCTAGTCGCAGTAGCAGTCACCCCGATATGACTTTTCATTTTTTCGCCGACAATCATGATGATAGAGAGGTCATGCTCAATCTCAGCGTAGTCTACTTCTGCTTTTTGTACAAGTTGGCGCAGAATTTCTTCTTCTTTGATTGGAGTTAATTCACGTTCACGAAGAATGATGGAAAGATCATCGATTCCTGTTGGCATATGCTCCCAACCGATATTTAGATCTTCCAAAATCTGAAGCGCCTTTCGGCCAAATCCAACTTCTCGGTTCATGAGATACTTGGACATGTTAATGCTTACGAAGCCAGAGTCGCCAGCGATTCCTACAACAGGAGGATGATCTTCGCTATGTTTATGGACGATGCGCGTACCAGGGTGCTCTGGATTGTTGGTATTTTTGATAACGAGTGGAATTTTTCCGCGATAGGCTGGAAGCAGGGCTTCATCGTGAAGGACAGTAAAACCTGCATAGGCTAATTCTCGCATTTCACGGTAAGTAAGCTCAGCGATAGAGCGTGGCTTATGAATAATCCCAGGGTGAGCAGCAAAGATGCCGTCCACATCAGTGAAGTTTTCATAGACGTCAGCTTTGACACCAGCTGCAATAATTGATCCTGTAATATCTGAGCCACCACGAGAAAAAGTACAGATCTGTCCATCTTGAGTGACACCAAAGAAGCCAGGGATGACAAGGACTTCATCGGAATGAATTAGTTCTTCCAATTTATCATAGCTTGAAGGAAGGATCCGAGCATTTCCTGGTTCGCTTGAAACCACTAGTCCAGCTTCTCTAGGATGGACGTAGCGAGCCGGGATGCCATTGTGGTTAAAGTAAGCTGCGATGAGCTTAGCATTGTTGTTTTCACCAGCTGCTAGGAAAGTATCGTAAAGAAATTCATTATTTTCAATTGGCAGAGTAGCTAGGGAGATGATGCTCTTAGAAATTTTTTCAATAATTGCAGATTTTAGACCTAGCTCAGAGACCATATCGGAGTAGCGTTTAATAATCCAATTTTGCTCCTTTGAGACATCATTTCCTGCAATGTACTGGCGATAATACTTAATCAGGGCATCGGTGACTTTTGTATCTTGGTCATCTCTTTTTCCTGGTGCAGAAACGACAACGAAGCGACGCTCAGCATCAGACTTTACAATATGTAAGACTTTTTCTAACTGTGAAGCAGAAGCAAGTGAACTTCCGCCAAATTTTACAACTTTCATAGAAACTCCTAAAGATGATTTAGGAAAAATTATAACAAAATTCTGAAAATTTTGCAAATCTATCAGAAGCATCGCTTTATATAAATTTATTGCAAAAATAAGCAAAAAACGAATATGAAATCAAATTTTCCAGTTTTTGTTTTCTTTCTTACATCTTTTATGCTAGAATAAATGTAATTTGACTATCAAATTATTTAATTATAAAATGAAATGACTGTAATTACCCAGTCTGGAATGGAGTTAGAATGACTTTTAATGGTATTCTTTATAAGGTAGTTGATGAAGTGGCGACTATTACCTTCAATCGCCCTGAAGTTTCAAATGGTTTCAATATTCCGATGTGTGAGGAGATTTTAGAAGCGATTGAGCTGGCCGCAAATGATGAGGCAGTGAAGTTTTTAGTGATCAATGCCAATGGGAAGGTCTTTTCTGTCGGTGGCGACCTAGCTGAGATGCAAAGAGCTGTCAGTGCTGACGATATTCAATCCTTGGTAAAAATTGCAGAGCTGGTCAATGACATTTCTTTTGCCATGAAACGACTACCCAAGCCAGTTATCATGAGTGTGGATGGCCCTGTTGCTGGTGCAGCTGCCAATATGGTCGTGGCTGCAGATTTCTGCATTGCGACGGAAAAATCTCGCTTCATTCAAGCTTTTGTGGGAGTGGGCTTAGCGCCAGACGCCGGTGGGCTTTATCTTCTGACTCGGGCAATTGGTGTGACTCGGGCAACCCATTTGGTTATGACTGGAGAGGCTCTGACTGCAGAGAAGGCTCTGGATTATGGTTTACTCTATAAGGTCTGTGAAGCAGAGAAGCTAGAAAAAACAACGGAACAGTTGCTGAAGAAGCTAAAACGCGGTTCGCTGAATTCTTACAGAGCTATGAAAGAAATGGTCTGGAAGAGCCTGTTCAGCGGTTGGAATGAATATGCGGAGTTGGAGTTATCTTTACAGAAGTCTCTTGCTTTCACTGAGGACTTCAAAGAAGGTGTCCAAGCTTATACTGAGAAGCGTCGTCCACAATTTACAGGTAAGTAAGGATTTGTAGGATAAGAAAATTATTTGAAAATCAAATAAATTTTCAAAAGGACTTGCAAATTATTTTGAGATCTGATAAAATTTGAATGTCAAAGTATTTATGAAGGAGGTGTTGGTTTGAATTATCAATTAGTCAATGATTATTTAACATCCATTTTTAATAATGTTTTGGTTATTGAAGAGTCCAGCCTCCGAGGCAGTCAATTTAAAGATGTCTCCATTAAAGAAATGCACACTATTGATGTTATTGGTACCATGCCTAATGCGACTCCAAGCGATATTTCAAAGGAATTGTTAGTCACTTTGGGGACTGTCACAACCAGCTTGAATAACTTGGAGCGTAAAGGGTATATCGAGCGTCGCCGTTCATCCATTGACCGTCGTGTAGTTCATCTGAGTTTGACTAAGAAGGGGAGACTCTTGTATCGCCTTCATAAACGATTCCACAATCGCATGGTCATGCAAGTAGTGGAAGGAATGTCCTCAGAAGAAAAAAATGCAATGCAAAAAGGTTTGCAGAACTTGTATAATTTTTTAGAGGAGTTGAAATAATGAACTATGCAAGAATCACTCAAGTAGCTCATTATGCTCCAGAGCAGATTGTCACAAATGATGATCTGGCCAAGATGATGGATACAAGCGATGAATGGATCTCAAGTCGAACAGGTATCAAACAGCGACATTTATCTCGGACTGAGTCAACCAGTGATTTAGCTACAAAGGTTGCTGAGCAATTGCTAGAAAAGGCCCAACTGTCTGCTGATCAGCTTGATTTTATCATTGTTGCGACGATCACTCCGGATTCTATGATGCCGTCAACTGCAGCTAGGGTGCAGGCCAATATTGGAGCTGCCAAGGCTTTTGCTTTTGACTTGACGGCAGCTTGCAGTGGCTTCATCTTTGCCTTATCAACTGGAGAAAAGTTCATTTCCTCTGGTCGCTATCAAAGAGGTTTGGTCATCGGTAGCGAAACGCTTTCGAAAGTCGTTGATTGGTCGGATCGTGCGACGTCAGTCTTGTTTGGTGATGGGGCTGGAGGAGTCTTGCTTGAAGCGGCAGAAAAGCAGCATTTTTGGGCTGAAAGTCAGTTTACTGATGGCTTGAGAGGTCAGAGTCTGACTTGTGGTGGACTTGGTTTGTCCTCTCCCTTTTCGGAAAAGCAAGTTGATGATCGCTATTTGAAAATGGAAGGCCGAGCAATCTTTGATTTCGCCATTCGTGATGTGGCACAGTCTATCAAAAATACCATTGAAGAGAGTCCATTTTCAGTGGAGGAGCTTGATTATCTGCTCTTGCATCAAGCCAATTTCCGAATTTTAGATAAAATGGCGAAGAAACTCGGAGTTTCTCGGGAAAAACTACCTGCTAATATGATGGAATATGGCAATACTAGTGCAGCTAGCATCCCGATTTTATTATCTGAGTGTGTCCAACAGGACTTGATTAAGCTGAACGGAGATCAGACTATTTTATTGTCAGGTTTCGGTGGAGGTTTGACATGGGGCACGCTTATTGTTACAATTTAGTTAATCATGTGGAAACACATAGATAAAAAATATATTTTTTAAAGGAGTCTATCCATGGCAGTATTTGAAAAAGTACAAGAAATTATCGTTGAGGAACTTGGTAAAGAGCCATCAGAAGTTACACTTGAGTCAACTTTCGATGATCTTGAAGCGGATTCATTGGATTTGTTCCAAGTAATCTCAGAAATCGAAGATGCATTTGACATCCAAATCGAAACTGAAGAAGGCTTGAAAACAGTTGGTGACTTGGTTGCTTACGTAGAAGAAAAAACAAAATAATAAAGATTTGAGAGTATCGCAAGATATTCTCTCTTGTTTAGGTAATAGTTTGACTGTCAAAGTAAAAAGTCTGCTATCTCGCAGCTTTAGCTCAAGCTATTACTTAAGCAATGATTAGAGGAAGGTATTATGCAAACACGAATTACAGAATTATTAGATATTAAATACCCTATTTTCCAAGGTGGTATGGCCTGGGTCGCAGATGGTGACTTGGCTGGTGCGGTTTCAAAGGCTGGTGGTCTTGGGATCATTGGTGGCGGAAATGCGCCTAAGGAAGTGGTGAAAGCCAATATTGACAAGATTAAGTCTTTGACTGATCGTCCTTTCGGTGTCAATATCATGCTTTTGTCGCCTTTTGTAGATGACATCGTGGACCTCGTCATTGAAGAGGGTGTAAAAGTGGTGACGACTGGTGCCGGCAATCCAAGTAAGTACATGGCTCGTTTCCACGAAGCAGGTATTACTGTGATTCCTGTTGTACCAAGTGTGGCTCTGGCTAAACGGATGGAAAAAATCGGAGCGGATGCCGTCATTGCTGAAGGGATGGAAGCCGGTGGTCATATCGGTAAGTTAACGACCATGACCTTGGTTCGTCAGGTCGTAGAAGCAGTCAGCATTCCAGTTATTGCAGCTGGTGGTATTGCGGATGGCTCTGGTGCTGCAGCTGGATTTATGCTGGGGGCAGAGGCTGTTCAGGTCGGAACTCGTTTTGTTGTTGCTAAGGAATCCAATGCCCACCAAAATTATAAAGATATGATCTTGAAGGCTCGTGATATTGATACGACAATCTCTGCTCAGCATTTCGGCCATGCGGTTCGTGCTATCAAGAATAAGCTGACGCGTGATTTCGAAAAAGCTGAAAAAGAAGCCTTCAAGCAAGAAACTCCAGATTTGACTGTTTTTGAAAATCTAGGTGCTGGTGCCTTGGCCAATGCGGTTGTCCGTGGTGATGTGGAAAATGGTTCGGTCATGTCCGGTCAGATTGCCGGCTTGGTCAGCAAGGAAGAAACAGTCGAAGAAATCCTCAAGGATATCTATTATGGCGCTGCTGAAAAGATTCAGCAAGAAGCAAAACGTTGGGCAGGAGTTACTAGAAATGACTAAAAAAGCCTTTCTCTTTGCCGGTCAGGGAGCCCAATATCTGGGAATGGCTCGTGACCTCTATGAGCAGTATGATGTGGTCAAGGCGACTTTTGAGGAAGCGAGTCAAGTTCTGGGCTATGATGTTCGGGCATTGATTGACCAAGATGAAGAAAAACTCAACCAAACTCGCTATACTCAACCAGCAATTTTGACAACTTCTCTTGCTATTTATCGCTTGCTGGCTGAAGAAGGAATCCAGCCTGATATGGTGGCCGGCCTCTCTCTAGGCGAATACTCTGCCTTGGTAGCTGCTGGTGCGCTGAACTTCAAAACAGCGGTAGCTCTAGTCGCTAAACGCGGAGCTTTCATGGAGGAAGCAGCTCCTGCTGGTTCTGGAAAGATGGTTGCGGTCCTAAATGTGGAAGTGGCTCTTATTGAGGAAGCCTGCCAGACGGCTAGTCAGCTAGGAGTTGTTTCTCCTGCCAATTACAATACTCCAGGTCAAATTGTCATTGGGGGAGATGTGGCAGCGGTGGACAAGGCGGTGGAATTGCTCAAGGAAGCAGGTGTGAAACGCTTGATTTCGCTGAATGTTTCAGGTCCTTTCCATACAGCACTCTTAAAACCAGCCAGTGAGCAATTAGCTCAGGTTTTGGCTGAAACAGAATTTGCTGATTTTCAGCTTCCGCTAGTGGGCAATACAGAGGCGGATATCATGGAAACAGGTAGAATTAAGGAATTGCTGACCCGCCAGGTCATGGAACCAGTTCGTTTCTATGACAGTATCGCTAAAATGCAGGAAGCTGGTGTGACAGAATTTATCGAGATTGGCCCAGGGAAAGTCCTGTCTGGCTTTATGAAGAAAATTGATAAATCGGCAATTGTTCATTCTGTTGAAAGTGTAGAGACTTTGACAGCCCTACTGGAAAAATAATGGGGAATATCAATGGAATTAAAGAATAAAAATGTTTTTATTACTGGCTCTAGCCGTGGGATTGGTTTGGCCATTGCACATAAGTTTGCAAGTGCAGGTGCCAATATTGTCTTGAACGGGCGCGGACAAATTTCGGACGAAGTTTTAGCTGAGTTTGCTGGCTATCCAATAAAGGTCGTGGCTATTTCAGGCGATGTGTCTGATGGCGCTGATGCTAAGCGAATGGTTGAGGAGGCGATTGCGGCTTTGGGTTCTGTAGATATCTTGGTCAACAATGCTGGAATTACCCGCGATAAGATTATGCTCAAGATGACAGAGGAAGACTTCGAGCAAGTGCTGAAGGTCAATCTGACTGGAGCCTTCAATATGACGCAAGCTGTCTTGAAACCAATGACCAAGGCTCGTCAGGGAGCAATTATCAACCTATCAAGTGTTGTCGGTTTGACTGGTAATGTCGGTCAGGCCAACTATGCAGCCTCTAAAGCTGGCTTGATTGGATTTTCTAAGTCAGTTGCTCGCGAAGTAGCTGGGCGCAATATCCGTGTCAATGTGATTGCCCCAGGCTTTATCGAATCGGATATGACAGACGGGCTTTCTGAAAAAATCAAAGAAGCCTCTCTGGCTCAAATCCCAATGAAACGGTTCGGCAATACCGAAGAAGTGGCTGATGTCGCCTTGTTCTTGGCAGGTCAGGAATACCTTACTGGTCAGGTTATCGCGATTGATGGCGGGCTGACCATGCAGTAAGTGCAATGCATTTGGATTTGACAGTTTACCAATTATCATAAAGGAGTTCACTATGAAACTAAATCGAGTTGTTGTAACAGGTTATGGCTTAACCTCTCCCATCGGAAATACACCAGAAGAATTTTGGAATAGTTTAAAAGAAGGTAAGATTGGGATTGGTCCCATCACCAAGTTTGATCACAGCGATTTTGCTGTTCATAATGCGGCAGAGATTCAAGATTTTCCTTTTGATAAATACTTTATCAAGAAAGATACCAATCGTTTTGATAATTATTCCTTGTATGCCTTGTATGCAGCTCAAGAAGCGGTAACAAATGCTAATCTTGATGTAGAAGCAATCGATAGAGATCGCTTTGGTGTCATCGTGGCTTCTGGTATCGGTGGTATCAAGGAAATCGAAGATCAAGTCATCCGATTGCATGAGAAAGGTCCAAAACGCGTTAAGCCAATGACTCTTCCAAAAGCTTTGCCAAATATGGCTTCAGGAAATGTGGCTATGCGCTTCGGTGCAAATGGTATCTGTAAATCAATCAATACAGCTTGTGCCTCTTCCAATGATGCGATTGGGGATGCCTTCCGCTCTATCAAGTTTGGTTTCCAAGATGTCATGCTAGTTGGTGGGTCAGAAGCTTCTATCACTCCTTTTGCCATTGCTGGTTTCCAAGCTCTGACAGCCCTATCAACTACGGAAGATCCAACTCGTGCTTCTATTCCATTTGATAAAGACCGTAACGGCTTTGTGATGGGAGAAGGATCTGGGATGTTGGTGCTTGAAAGTCTTGAACACGCTGAAAAACGTGGGGCAACTATCTTGGCTGAAGTAGTCGGTTATGGAAATACCTGTGATGCCTACCATATGACTTCTCCGCATCCAGAAGGTCAGGGTGCAATCAAGGCAATTAAATTGGCTTTGGAAGAGGCAGAGATTTCTCCAGAGCAAGTAGCTTATGTCAATGCCCACGGTACTTCAACTCCTGCTAATGAAAAAGGAGAAAGTGGTGCTATCGTAGCTGTTCTTGGTAAAGAAGTACCTGTATCTTCAACCAAGTCCTTTACAGGACACTTGCTTGGGGCTGCAGGAGCGGTAGAAGCAATCGCTACAATCGAAGCAATGCGCCATAACTTTGTACCAAAAACAGCTGGAACAAGTGAATTGTCAGACTATATTGAAGCGAACGTCGTTTATGGACAAGGCTTGGAGCAAGAAATTCCTTATGCGATTTCCAATACATTTGGCTTCGGTGGTCACAATGCTGTTCTGGCATTCAAGCGTTGGGAGGACTAGATGAATATCAATGAAATTAAAGACTTGATGGCTCAGTTTGACCAATCAAGCCTGCGTGAATTTTCTTATAAAAATCAAAGTGATGAATTGACTTTCAGCAAGAATGAAAGTTCTGCCGCAGTCGCAGCAACTCCATCAGTCAGTGCAGCTCCTGTTGTAGTTCCAGTGCAGCCAGCAAGTGCACCTGTATCTGAGACAGTTTCCCAAGCAGCTCCAACTGCAGCACCTGAGGTGGCTCCAGAGGCTCCGGCACCTGCTGCTGAGGGTGATGTCGTGGAAAGTCCCTTGGTTGGTGTGGCTTACTTAGCAGCTGGTCCAGACAAGCCACCGTTTGTATCTGTTGGAGACCAAGTTAAAAAAGGTCAAACCCTGATGATTATTGAAGCCATGAAGGTCATGAATGAAGTTCCAGCACCGAAAGATGGTCTGATTACAGAAATTCTGGTTCAGAATGAAGAAATGGTTGAGTTTGGGAAAGGGCTGGTACGCATCAAATGATTGATATCAATGCAATAAAAGAGGCGCTTCCGCATCGCTATCCCATGCTTTTGGTGGACCGTGTTTTGGAAGTCAGCGAAGATGAGATTGTCGCTTTGAAAAATGTGACGATCAACGAGCCATTCTTTAACGGACATTTCCCTCAGTATTCAGTTATGCCGGGTGTCTTAATCATGGAAGCACTGGCTCAAACGGCTGGTGTGCTGGAATTGTCTAAAGAAGAAAATAAGGGCAAGCTGGTCTTCTATGCTGGCATGGACAAGGTTAAGTTCAAGAAGCAAGTTGTACCAGGCGATCAGCTGATTATGACGGCCAAGTTTGTCAAGCGTCGTGGCACTATTGCAGTGGTAGAGGCCAAGGCCGAAGTTGATGGCAAACTTGCAGCAAGCGGAACCTTGACCTTTGCGATTGGTCAATAAGAAAGAGGAGATTTCACCATGTTTCGTAAAATTTTAATTGCTAACCGTGGGGAAATTGCGGTCAGAATTATTCGTGCAGCTCGCGAGCTGGGAATTGATACAGTCGCTGTTTATTCAACAGCTGACAAGGAAGCGCTCCACACCCTACTGGCTGATGAGGCAGTCTGTATCGGGCCGGCCAAGTCTACGGATTCTTATCTAAACATGAATGCTGTTCTGTCTGCTGCTGTTCTGACAGGTGCGGAAGCCATTCACCCTGGTTTTGGTTTTTTGAGTGAAAACTCTAAATTTGCGACCATGTGCGAAGAAGTCGGCATTAAGTTTATTGGACCTTCAGGTGCTGTTATGGACTTGATGGGGGACAAAATTAATGCTCGGGCTCAGATGATTAAGGCCAAAGTGCCGGTTATCCCAGGTTCTGATGGAGAAGTTCATACCTCTGAAGAAGCCTTGGAAGTAGCTGAAAAGATTGGCTATCCAGTCATGCTCAAAGCTTCTGCTGGTGGCGGCGGTAAAGGCATTCGTAAGGTTGAGAAGCCTGAGGATTTAGTAGCGGCCTTTGAGTCTGCTTCTAGTGAAGCCAAAGCGGCCTTTGGTAATGGAGCCATGTATATGGAGCGAGTCATCTATCCAGCGCGCCATATTGAAGTCCAGATTTTGGCAGATCAGCAGGGGCATGTGGTCCACTTGGGCGAGCGGGATTGCTCTTTGCAGCGGAATAATCAGAAGGTGCTGGAAGAAAGTCCATCTGTGGCAATTGGGAAAACCCTGCGCCAGCAGATTGGGGAGGCAGCTGTTCGGGCTGCTGAGTCTGTCGGCTATGAAAATGCCGGAACGATTGAGTTTCTGCTGGATGAAGCCAAGGGTGAATTCTACTTTATGGAGATGAATACTCGGGTACAGGTAGAGCATCCAGTGACTGAGTTTGTTACTGGTGTGGATATTGTTAAAGAGCAGATTAAGATTGCAGATGGTCAAGAGCTGTCCTTTAGTCAAGAAGATGTTGAAATTCGGGGTCATGCGATTGAATGCCGGATCAACGCTGAAAATCCAGCCTTTAACTTTGCACCGAGCCCAGGCAAGATTTCCAATCTTTATCTGCCAAGTGGTGGAGTGGGACTGCGCGTGGATTCAGCAGTCTATCCTGGCTACACCATTCCTCCTTACTACGACAGCATGATTGCCAAAATCATCGTTCACGGGGAAAATCGCTTTGATGCCCTGATGAAGATGCAACGTGCACTCTATGAACTAGAAATCGACGGTGTCGTGACCAATAGCAGTTTCCAACTGGATCTGATTTCAGATCCTAATGTGATTGCTGGTGATTATGATACAGCCTTTCTCATGGAGAAGTTCCTTCCGGCTTATCAAGAGAAAAAATAGATGACAAGGAGTGATTTTGTTTGAAAGAAGCAGAATCACTCTAAAATTTAATGAAGGAGTAAGCAATGCCTTTGTTTTCAAAAAAGGATAAATATATTCGAATCAATCCTAATCGTTCCTCTCGTGCCTTGCCTCAGCCAAAACCAGAAGTTCCAGATGAGCTTTTTTCTAAGTGTCCAGGTTGTAAGCATACCATTTATCAAAAAGATTTGGGGGCAGAGCGTGTCTGTCCAAGCTGTGGCTATACTTTTCGGATTTCAGCTTTTGAGCGTCTGAGTTTGACGGTGGATGAAGGAAGCTTTGAGGAATTGTTCACAGGTATTGAGACGACAGATCCCTTGCGTTTTCCAAATTATCGAGAAAAACTGGCGGAGACACGGGCAAAGACTGGCCTAGATGAGGCTGTTTTGACGGGGACAGCTAGTATCAAGGGACAAAAAACAGCCCTTGGCATCATGGATTCCAACTTTATCATGGCTTCCATGGGAACAGTTGTCGGTGAGAAGATTACTCGTCTCTTTGAGTATGCGACAGAACATAAATTGCCAGTCGTCCTCTTTACGGCTTCTGGCGGTGCCCGCATGCAGGAGGGCATCATGAGCCTGATGCAAATGGCCAAAACTTCTGCTGCTGTACAACGTCATTCAAAGGCTGGCCTTTTTTACCTGACCGTTTTGACAGATCCGACTACAGGTGGTGTCACAGCCTCTTTTGCTATGGAAGGTGATATTATCTTGGCAGAAGCGCAGGCCTTGGTAGGCTTTGCTGGTCGTCGGGTTATTGAGTCTACTGTACGGGAAAAATTGCCAGATGACTTTCAAAAGGCAGAGTTCTTGCTGGAGCATGGCTTTGTTGATGCGATTGTCAAACGTGGTGAATTGCGGGATCGGATTGCTACTCTCTTGAGCTTTCATGGAGGTGACCAATGACAAAAATCAGTCAGATTATCAAAGCGGCGCGTGATCAGTCCCGTTTGACGGCTCTGGATTTTGCCCAAGGCATTTTTGATGATTTTGTGGAATTGCACGGAGATCGTGGTTTCCGTGATGATGGTGCTGTCGTTGGTGGTATCGGAACTTTAAATGGTCAGCCAGTCACAGTGGTCGGTATTCAAAAAGGTCGCAATTTGCAGGATAATTTGCGACGGAACTTTGGTCAGCCCCATCCGGAAGGCTATCGCAAGGCCCTACGTCTCATGAAGCAGGCTGAGAAATTCGGCCGTCCAGTCGTGACCTTTATCAATACGGCTGGTGCCTATCCTGGTGTCGGTGCTGAGGAGCGCGGACAGGGAGAAGCCATTGCCCGTAATCTCATGGAAATGAGTGATCTGAAAGTGCCCATTATTGCCATTATCATTGGTGAGGGTGGCTCTGGTGGGGCGCTGGCCTTGGCAGTTGCTGACAAGGTCTGGATGCTGGAAAACTCCATGTATGCCATTCTCAGTCCTGAAGGCTTTGCTTCGATTTTATGGAAGGATGGCAGCAGAGCAATGGAGGCGGCTGAGATGATGAAGATCACCTCGCACGAGCTCTTGCAGATGGGTGTCGTTGATAAGGTTATCCCTGAACGCGGCTTTAATAAAAATGAGCTCTTAGCTGCAGTCAAGCAAGAAATCAGTGCCGAACTAGCAGAACTTTCTAAACTTTCCCTTGAGCAACTTTTGGAAGATCGTTATCAGCGTTTTAGAAAATATTAGTCAGAAGCCTTAGGGCTTCTTTTTCTTGCTTGAGAGAGGTATGGAGGCAGTTAAGGTGGTAATATATTTTGGTTTGACATGTAGCAATATATTCTCTTTATAGAGGTCATATAAAATATATATTATACAAGCTGTCAGACCTATGTTAAGATAGTTGCTAATCAAAAGAAATGAGGTTTCATATGTCAGAATTTACTATCCATACGATTGAGTCCGCCCCAGCTGAGGTGAAAGAGGTTTTAGAAACTGTTCAAAAAGATAACGGTGGCTATATTCCCAATCTTATCGGTCTTTTGGCCAATGCGCCAACGGCCTTGGAAACTTATCGGACGGTTGGAGCCATCAATCGCCGCAACAGCCTGACACCGACTGAGCGAGAAGTAGTGCAGATTACAGCTGCAGTTACCAACGGCTGCGCTTTCTGTGTAGCGGGTCATACAGCCTTTTCAATCAAGCAGATTCAAATGAATGATGATCTTTTGGAGGCTCTACGCAATCGTACGCCGATAGATACAGATCCGAAGCTAGATACACTTGCCAAATTTACCATTGCTGTCATCAATACCAAGGGACGGGTCGGAGATGAGGCTTTGGCAGACTTTCTAGAAGTGGGCTATACACATGAGAATGCTCTGGATGTAGTTCTGGGTGTCAGCCTTGCGACCCTCTGCAATTATGCCAATAATCTAGCAAACACACCAATCAATCCAGAATTGCAGCCTTATGCTTAGTCTTTTAGGAGATGAGAAGGGCTTTTAGCCCCTTCTTTATCATTAGCTATAGTCAAGCAAAAAACTAGTTCCGAGCTGGAGAGACTTTCTCTGGTTTAACTTCCAGAAGAGTTTTATCAATACTTTAGAAAATATAAAAAAAATTGAAGCCGAAAGGCTTCTTTTTATACTTGTTTTTTAATGTTCTGTGTGATATTATATTTTAAGAAACAGATGTTGCGCAACAATTGTATCTAAAAGGAGTTTTGATGCCACCTAAAAATAAATTTACTCGTGATGAGATTATTCAAGCAGCTCTAGGGATTGTCAGAGAAGTCGGCTTAGCTGGTTTGACTGCTCGTTCTCTGGCTGAACGTTTACAGTCTAGTCCTAAGGTTATTTTCGGTCAGTTTGAAAATATGGAGGATTTAAGTCATTCGGTTGTTCGGGCAGCTGAGTTTGTCCTAGTCCAATATATTCGTTCGGCTTTGGAGCGGGCCAAGCCTTTCAGAGCAGTTGGTATGGATTATATCCTTTTTGCTAGTCAGGAGCCTCAGCTTTTTAAAATTCTCTATCTAAATCCTCACAAGCACCCCATTGAGTCTTTCAAGGACTTTTTGCCTCAGAAAGACCATAGTTATCAGCAGATATTAGAGTCGATTGTGGAGGATTATCCCATGCACATAGAAAGTGCAGAGTTCGTGTATCAGCATTTGTTTATCTATTCTCATGGTTTGGCTAGCATGATAGCATCGGGTATTTATTCTTTTAGTCAGGAGGAAGTGACAGAACGTTTGACGCAAGTATTTGCTGCCCTCCTAAAGGAAATGAAAGGAAACAAGAATGATTAGATTAAAGGAAATTTGCAAGTCCTACAACGGAAGAGAAGTCTTGAAAGGCATCAACTTGGAGATTGCGGATCGAGATTACTTGGTCATTTTGGGAGCTTCTGGCTCTGGGAAGTCAACCTTGCTCAATGTTTTATCAGGCCTAGAAAAACCAGACAGTGGTCATGTGTACTTCGGTGAGGAAGATTTATCTCAGCTGACAGAAGGTCAGTTGACGGCTTTTCGCCGAGCGCAGATTGCCTTTATTTTCCAGCAGTATTTTTTGCTTCCAAATCTCACAGTGGAGCAAAATGTCAAAATGGGTGCCAACTTAGCAGGTAATCAAGATTATGTCCGAATTTTGGAGGCTTTAGGTTTAGGTGATAAACTCCAACATTATCCAAGTCAGCTTTCAGGAGGCGAGCAACAGCGAGTGGCTATTGCACGAGCCCTGGCCAAAAGACCTCGCGTCCTCTTTTTGGATGAGCCGACTGGAGCTTTGGACGAAGCAACAGGTCGTCAGATTCTGGCCTATATTTCAAGTCTTCAAGAAGAGCTAGGTTTTACGCTAGTCATGGTGACCCACAATGCAAATATTGCTCAGATGGCTAAGACTGTTGTCCATATCAATAGCGGCCAGATCCAAAGCATAGAGACAAATAGCCAGCCCAAAACGGCCTATGAGATTGGATGGTAAGCTATGTTTTCAATAAAAGATTTGTATAGACTAGTCGTTGTATCAGTTATTAGCTTTTGTGCGGTCTTTGTGACCAATCTCTTCCTAAATTT
Source organism: Streptococcus sp. 27098_8_113 (assembly GCF_041432545.1). Classification (NCBI taxonomy): domain Bacteria; kingdom Bacillati; phylum Bacillota; class Bacilli; order Lactobacillales; family Streptococcaceae; genus Streptococcus; species Streptococcus sp. 27098_8_113. The sequence continues at coordinate 166,745 of NZ_JAPVZU010000001.1, forward strand.
TTATCTGGATATCCGTTTACTAGATCAAACAAATTGGTTGCCTGAGATTCGAGCTGTTTACGATGCTCAAGTTGCGATTTCTTGGTTAATTGCATCAATTAGCGGAGCTGTTTTATCCCTAACATCGATACTCCTTCTCTTCTTTTACATTCGGCAATTTATTGACCAGCATAAGCCAGAATTAGGAGTTTTAAAAGCTCTGGGCTATAAAAACTGGGAAATTGCTCGAAAGTTTTGGCTTTTTAGTCTTCCAATTGGTTTGGGAACAGGCACTGGCTACTTCTCTTCGTTTGTCATGATGCCACATTTTTATCAGTTGCGTAATCAAAGCGGAGTTTTGCCTGAAATTACCATCCGGCAACATTGGCCCCTCTTCTTGTTTCTCGTTGTCTTGCCGACTCTTGCATTTGCTGCTTTAGCTGTCCTCTATGCTAGTTATTGTCTACGTTTGCCTGCTCTAGACTTGCTCAAGCGGGTCAGCTCTCGTAAAAAGTCACCAAAAAGGAAAGTAGGAAAGAAAATAAGGAAAGACCGTCCCTTTTTAACAGACCTTTCTGCCAGCCTGCTCTGGTCTAGAAAATTATTAATATTCTTTGTCATTTTTGGTTCGATGTGCTTTTCAGCTATGATTCAGCTATCATTTAGTATGAAAGAATTGACAGATGAGACCATTCAGAGCATGATGATGTCAATCGGTACTGTCCTGTCAGTGGCAATCCTCTATCTGTCGCTGGGAGTACTCCTGCAGGAAAATCAAGAAACCCTAGCTATTATGAAGGTTTTTGGTTATAGCAGAAATGAGTGCCATAAGAGTTTATTTGCTCCTTATCGTATTCTTGCTTTTTTGGGCTTTGTCTTAGGAACGGGCTATCAATACGGGATTATGCAGCTTTTACTCAGATTGATGGAAAAATCAATAGCTCAGAAAGTTGACTATGATTTTGATTTTGGAGTCTGCCTGATGACTTTGCTAGTCTTTGTCTTAGTTTATGAAGGTTTAATCTATTTATCCAGCAGGAGGCTGGATCAACTGACTATTAAGCAGGTCATGTTAGGAGAATAAAGAAAAAATGAAGTGATGCTGTTTACTTCATTCTTTTTTACTGATGATATGCTGGATGCCTGTCTGGAGGTGCTTGAGGATGTGTGTGATTTCCTTTGGAAAAACTTTATAGTTTTCCAAGTCTGTCAGGGGAATCCAATAGACTTGTTCTTGGTTATGTTGGTAGTCAAATTGCTTACCGTGAGACTTCATCAGGTAATAGAAGCAAATCTCATGACAATCTAGCCCTTTGAGGATGCCTGTTGAGTTTGAAAATAAATTTTCATGAACAAAAGCCAGCTTCTCAATCTCATACCTTTGCCCAGTTTCTTCGAAAACTTCTCGCTGGACAGCTTCTTCGGAGGTCTCTCCAAATCTGACTGCCCCTCCTACTGAATAGAAATAGTCTTCGCTAGGAGAGGATATGACACAGAGGGCTTCCTCCTCAATGATGAGTGCAGCAGTCCGATAGCGAAAGCGCTCCTGCCCTTGGGTATAAGAAATATCCTTTGCCATAGTGTCCTCCTTGCGTTTTTTAGTTTACTTGATTTCGCTCTTTCTGTCAATGCTTTCTGTACCCAGACAGTTATATTCTTTCTCTCTTGCGACAGGCTTTTTTTCCTGTTAAAATAAGGACATGACTCGTTATAAAGCCCTTATTTCCTACGACGGGCATGACTTTGCTGGCTTTCAGCGCCAGCCTCATGCTCGGAGCGTTCAGGAAGAAATCGAAAAAACCTTAACTCTTATCAACAAAGGTCAGCCTATTGTCATCCACGGAGCTGGTCGGACCGACAGCGGCGTTCATGCGCTTGGGCAGGTCATTCACTTTGACCTCCCGTCAGCTAGGGATGAAGAAAAGCTGCGGTTTGCTTTAGATACCCAGACGCCAGAGGATATAGATGTCATTTCTGTGGAGGAAGTGACGGAAGATTTCCATGCCCGTTACAATCCACATAGCAAGACCTATGAGTTTCTGGTGGATATTGGTCGTCCAAAAAATCCGATGATGCGTCACTATGCGACCCACTATCCCTATCCTTTGGAGATTCCTCTGATGGAGCAGGCCATTAAAGCCTTGGAGGGAACGCATGATTTTACAGGCTTTACAGCCTCGGGTACCAGTGTGGAAAATAAGGTTCGCACGATTACAACGGCCAGTCTGACTTTTGATGCGCAACGTAATTTTCTAGTCTTTACTTTTTCGGGCAATGGCTTTCTCTATAAGCAAATCCGCAACATGGTGGGAACCTTGCTTAAGATTGGAAATAAGCGGATGCCAGTCAACCAAATCGAACGGATTTTAGAAGAAAAGAATCGGCAGCTAGCTGGGCCAACTGCAGCACCTAATGGTCTTTATCTAAAGGAGATTATTTATGAAGAATAAGTTGATTTTAGCCCTTTCTGGCAATGATATTTTTAGTGGTGGTGGTCTTCATGCGGATTTGGCTACTTATACGGTCCATGGCCTGCATGGTTTTGTAGCGGTGACATGCTTGACTGCGATGACGGACAAGGGATTTGAAGTTCTTCCGACCGACGAGCAGGTCTTTGAGCAGCAACTCTCTTCGCTAAAAGATGTGCCGTTTTCGGCTATCAAGTTAGGCTTGTTACCGACGGTTGCCATTGCAGATCAGGCTCTGGGCTTCATCAAAAAGCAAACGGGCATACCAGTCGTGCTAGACCCTGTCCTAGTCTGTAAGGAGACCCACGATGTGGAAGTGTCGGCTCTTCGTGATGAATTGATCAAATTTTTCCCTTATACGACCATTATCACGCCCAATCTACCAGAAGCAGAGATCTTGACTCAGTCGGAGATAAGGACTTTGGATGATCTCAAGGCTGCGGCTGTGACCCTCCATGAACTAGGAGCTCAAAATGTCGTAATCAAGGGAGGAAATCGTTTCAGCCAAGATCGGGCCCTTGATTTATTTTACGATGGCAAAAACTTTCAGCTACTGGAAAGCCCTGTTTTACCAAATAATAATACAGGAGCTGGCTGTACTTTCGCTTCTAGCATAGCTAGTCAGCTTTTGGCAGGTCAATCACCTCTTGAAGCCGTCAACTATTCAAAAGATTTTGTTTACCGCGCCATTCAGCGCTCAGATCAATATGGAGTTATTCAATATGAAAAATAATCAGACAAGAAAAATCGCTTTGCTGGCTGTCATTACAGCCCTATCCATTGTTTTTGGGAATTTTTTCAAAATCCCTACGCCAACTGGCTTTCTAACCTTGCTAGATGCAGGGATTTACTTTACCGCATTTTATTTTGGTCGTAAGGAAGGAGCCTTGGTTGGGGGCTTGTCTGGTCTCTTGATTGACTTAGTGGCGGGCTATCCTCAGTGGATGGTCTTCAGCCTCATCTGCCATGGCCTTCAAGGCTACTTTGCTGGCTTAACTGGCAAGCAGCGTTATATCGGTTTACTCTTGGCTGGACTTGCCATGGTCGGCGGCTATGCTCTCTTTGGTAGCATCTTGAGTGGACCAGGTGCAGCTATCGCAGCTATTTGGGGCAATGTCATGCAAAATATTTTTGGTTTGGTGGTCGGCTATGCCCTTTACAGAGCTTTTCCCCTTGTCTTGAAAAGAGCCGTTCAGCCAGAGTAAGTGAGGTAAGAGATGGATTTAGAGAAGCTTGAAAAGGAGACCAGACAGATCGCTACAGATGTCTTGGACAAGGCGGGTTTGGTCAAGGGAAATATTTTTGTCCTAGGTCTATCTTCTAGTGAAGTCATGGGGGGACACATTGGCCAGCATTCCAGCAGGGAAGTCGGTCAGGTCATTGTCAAGACCTTGTTAGATATTCTGCAAGCACGGGGAATTTACTTGGCCGTTCAAGGCTGTGAGCACCTCAATCGTGCCTTGGTTGTGGAACGAGAATTGGCAGAAAAGAAAGACCTAGAAATTGTCAATGTCCTGCCCAGCCTCCATGCAGGCGGAAGTGGCCAGCTAGCAGCTTTTGACTATATGGAAGATCCTGTGGAGGTTGAGTTCATCACAGCCCATGCTGGCTTGGATGTGGGAGATACGGCGATTGGCATGCATGTCAAGCATGTTCAGGTTCCTATTCGCCCTCAACTGCGCAGTTTGGGTCAGGCTCACGTTACCGCCCTTGCCAGTCGTCCCAAGTTGATTGGCGGAGCCAGAGCCTCTTATATTGAGGATAGAATTCGAAAATCTTAGTAGAAGAGGAGAAGAGGCTGGGACAAAAGTCCTAGCCTCTCAATTGTCTTTGGATTGTCGAGTAAGACGCAGTGGTTGAGTGGGCTCTACTACGCTGATTTCATCAGCTTTTACAGCCCTACTCAAATGTGCGGAGGTGGGACGACGAAATCGAATTCTAACGAATGACCGATTTCTGTCCTACTCTCTTTTCCCAAATGGTAGACTTTGCCTGTCGCTTCTCATGCTGGCAAAGGAAGTGAATCGACAATGATAGGAGAATATTGTCTGCTAAGAGCTGGGCCAATGGTCAAAAAAGAGCAAAAAGTGGCTAAGATTTCAGCCTATGAAAGGGGAAAAAGGCGAAAAATAAAAGGTGTCTCTTGAAAAAACTGCTACTTATGTTATAATGGATTGTATGTAAAAAATTTGAAGGAGAACTGACAGAATGTCTGTATCATTTGAAAACAAAGAAACAAATCGTGGAGTATTGACTTTTACTATCGGTCAAGACCAAATCAAACCTGCTTTGGATCGTGCTTTTAATGCAGTTAAGAAGAATATTGCTGTACCAGGTTTCCGTAAAGGTCATATTCCTCGTCCAGTCTTCAACCAACGTTTTGGTGAAGAATCACTTTATCAAGATGTCTTGAATGCATTGCTTCCAGCGGCTTATGAAGCAGCTGTAAAAGAAGCTGGTCTTGAAGTGGTTGCACAACCCAAAATTGATGTGACTTCAATGGAAAAAGGCCAAGACTGGGTCATCACTGCTGAAGTTGTGACAAAACCTGAAGTGAAATTGGGTGCTTACAAAGACCTTGAAGTATCTGTAGAAGTTTCTAAGGAAGTGACTGATGCTGAAGTTGATGAGCGCATTGAACGTGAACGCAACAACTTGGCTGAATTGGTTCTGAAAGATGGAGCAGCAGCTGAAGGTGATACAGTTGTCATCGACTTTGTTGGTTCTGTTGACGGTGTTGAATTTGACGGTGGAAAAGGCGACAACTTCTCACTTGGACTCGGTTCAGGTCAATTCATCCCAGGTTTCGAAGACCAATTGGTTGGTCACTCAGCTGGTGAAACAGTAGACGTTGTTGTAACCTTCCCAGAAGACTACCAAGCAGCTAACCTTGCTGGTAAAGAAGCAAAATTCGTTACAACAATCCATGAAGTAAAAGAAAAAGAAGTTCCAGCTCTTGATGATGAACTTGCAAAAGACATCGACGAAGAAGTTGAAACTCTTGCTGAATTGAAAGAAAAATACCGTAAAGAATTAGCAGAAGCCAAAGAAGCAGCTTACAACGATGCAGTTGAAGCAGCAGCGATCGACCTTGCAGTAGAAAATGCAGAAATCGTTGATCTTCCAGAAGAAATGATTCACGAAGAAGTTCATCGCGCTGTCAACGAATTCCTCGGCAACATGCAACGTCAAGGTATCTCTCCTGATATGTACTTCCAAATCACTGGTACAACTCAAGAAGACCTTCACAAACAATATGAAGCAGATGCTGCAGCACGCACTAAGACGAACCTTGTTGTAGAAGCAGTTGCGAAAGCAGAAGGCTTTGAAGCTAGCGCTGAAGAAGTTGAAGCAGAAATCACTTCATTGGCAACAGACTACAACATGGAAGCAGACCGCGTTCGCCAATTGCTTTCAGAAGAAATGCTTAAACATGATATCGCTGTTAAAAAAGCAGTTGAAGTCATCACAAGCACTGCTAAAGTAAAATAATAGCTTCTAGTCAGCCCTAGTGGGTGACAAATGCAAGCACAAGAGAGAACGATTTGTTCTCTCTTTTTTGATGTTGGAGGGATAGTTTAAAAATAGGAAAGCTAATCTCTAAATTAAAATAAGCTCTACAATTCCTACAAGGAGTGAACCACTGTAAAAATTATAGAGCTCATATCACAACATCCATGGAATACCCATTTCGTTTGATGCTTCAATAGCATGAAATGCAGCTATTTCGTTTTCAATAATTTTTAATAACTCATCCTCCTCTAGTAAACGTAATATTTCAAGATTTTTTTGTATTAGTTCTTCATCAGCATCACAAATTCCGATTCTGGCCGAATGAAATGCAATTGCATCATACCGTTTAAGTAATTTTGCTGTTTTAATAACAATCGAACAAATATGACTGCACATCGGAAAATGTTTGTAATAAAAATAAAAGGTAGACAAATTTGATAGAAGGGCTAACTTTATAGGAAGGATATTTTGGAAATCAGAGTATTTTTCTAGTCTGTGAAGAATTAATTGAGTGGTATCTAGAATAGTCTCCGTAGGAAGGACAAAAAGAATGGAGTTTAAAATGTTGAAATCTGATGCGTACCATGTGTCATGGTGTTTTAGATCGTTCCATAAAATGTCAACGATATCTTGTGTCACCTTATCTCTGTTTGAAATTCCATTCTTTCTGATTTGAAGTATAACTGTCAAGGATTGGTGCAATTTTTGGATAGAGATATCCCAATGAGTTTTTAGATAAGATTCACATTTTTTGTAAATTGTTTCGAGTTCTCCTACTCCACTAATTGAATGGATATTGCTGATTTGATTTAATAGTTGGGTATGCTCGCTAGGATGGTAAAGATTGCAAATATAATCAAATTCATCAAAGCTCATATTAATTTGTTGAAGTAAAAAAGCCATGTTCTCATACTTTGGAACGACAAGCCCATTCTCTATCTTAGAGAGTGTTGTAGGAGACAGTACATTGCCACACACATCTGACTGAGTGAGGTTTTTAGACTTTCTAATTTCTTTATAAACTTTTCCAAAATCATATCTCATATCATAATCTCCAAAAAAACTTGAAAATAGTTAAAACAATACTACATGATTCTGACTACATTATATAATTTAGTAAGGAGGAATGCAAAGAAATATAAAAAATTTCAAGTCGTAAATTATGTTGTGTCATTTTCTTATATATTCTTACTAAACTCTATGTTAGGCTAGAGAACTGTGTAGAATATAGAACTTAGAAATAAGAAAGTAGGTCAAAAAATGGCTAAGAAAAAGATGCTGTTAACTTTATCAGTCGTAGCATTAGGAATTGCTTCATATGCTTTGCTGAAACCAGTTATTGCAGAAACAACAATCGGTAAAACAAACGAAAATCAGACGATTTCAATTTATAAGAATTTACTAAAAGGTAAATCTGAAAAAGAAATTAATGACTACTTTTCAGGTTTATCAGACAGTAAACTGATCATTGCAGACAAATCAGGTGGTTTTACAACTAGCTCTACAGATGACTACAGTAATCCAGTAGAGACAATCGATGAGAATGGCAATAAAGAATTAAAATCTTTCCAAGATAAAAGTGTTGCCGCAACAGTTGGTGAAATCAAAGAAGCACTTAAGAATAACTAAATTATACAGCCTGCTGATGTTAATTGCTGGTTGTTGAATTAGAGAGAAAAGTTCCACTGAAAAGTGGAACTTCTTTTGTCGTATGTTTAGATTTTGGGCTCTATGATAAAAAGCTTGACCTCTTGGAGTGACTGGTTAGAGGAAGTATGTCTAGCTTAAGCCTCGGCTGGTCACTTTTCCTATAGATTCATGGCAACCTAGGTCACGGCTGGTCACTTTTCCTATAGATTCGTGGCAATCTAGGCCTCGGCTGGCTACTTTTCCTATAGTTTCTTGGTATTCTAGGCCTCGGCTGGTCACTTTTCCTATAGATTCATGGCAATCTAGGCCTCGGTCGGTCACTTTCCTTTAGTTTTTAAGGTAAATGATACTTGAGATAGCTGTTGGACAAAAGTAAGTGTCTGATGAGGGAGTATTTCTTTCTGTTTGGAAAACGGCTAGAGGAACTGGCTAGTCTAGCTTGTTTCTAGGTCTCAAATAGGGAATTGTTTCAAAAATAAATAGGATAACAAAATGAAGTTTTTTGCTGATTGCTGAGAAATGCTAGGCTGTCATAGAGAGATATTTAGCTTTTAGACAGATTTTTTTGGGGAGCTTGTGATATACTGTTAGTATGGAAAAAAATGATATTGTTTACGGCGTGCATGCTGTGACCGAGGCCTTGATGGCCAATACGGGAAATAAACTTTACATTCAGGACGACTTGCGTGGCAAAAACGTGAGTAAGCTGAAAGATTTGGCGGCAGAAAAGAAGGTTTCTATCTCTTGGACACCCAAGAAAACCTTGCAGGAGATGACGGATGGAGCCGTTCACCAAGGCTTTGTCTTGCGGGTATCAGAGTTTGCCTATGCAGATTTGGCGGATGTTTTGAAAAAAGCGGAGCAGGAAGAGAATCCTCTGCTGTTGATTTTGGATGGCTTGACAGACCCGCATAATCTGGGCTCTATCTTACGTACGGCTGACGCGACCAATGTGACGGGAGTGATCATTCCTAAGCACCGAGCAGTCGGCGTGACACCAGTTGTGGCCAAGACCTCTACGGGGGCTATCGAGCATATTCCTATTGCCCGTGTGACCAATCTCAGCCAGACCCTGGACAAGCTCAAGGAAGCTGGCTTCTGGATTTTTGGGACGGATATGCAGGGGACGCCTGTTCATAAGTGGAATACGGCTGGCAAGCTAGCCCTCATCATTGGCAACGAAGGTAAGGGCATTTCCAGCAACATCAAGAAGCAGGTGGATGAGATGCTGACTATTCCCATGAATGGCCATGTCCAAAGCCTCAATGCCAGCGTCGCAGCGGCCATTCTCATGTATGAAGTCTTTAGAAATCGGGTGGGCTAATGCAAGTACTAGGAGCTTATGCGTTAGAAAAATATCAAACAGAAACGTTTGAGCCAATCATTTATGATATCTACCATAATAAAAGAGAAGATAATTATTGCTTTTGCTTTGAAATCACTGAGGAAGCAGATCAGTATCCCTTAGAGGATTTATTGACCCAATATTCCTTGAATTGCACGGATTTATACGGTCAAGGAAGTCAGGTAAATGGCGCTTTGAAATACCTAATTGAGGTAGAAACTTTATCCAGTGATAAGGCGAATCTCATCAGCATTCTCAATTTTTCTACAATTTTAAATAAAGAGATTGTGAATTATGTAAAAGGAAAATATGAGTGCCTTGCTGAAAAGAGGTGTATGAGTTCCTTTTATATGGGAAATCAAAAAGTGGAAGTTCCTGTGCTTGCTTACCGAAGTGATAACTCTGGGATGGTTTCTTTTCAAAATAAATATCCAGAAGGACAATTAACAAATTTATTTTTAGAAGATAAAAAATATGATGTTGAGTGTTTAGATGGGGAATGGACTTGTATTGAATTGCTTAATGGCAAAGCAAACCTTATTTTAAAAAATTCACAAGATGAATATTTCCAATATAATTTTGATTTGAAAGGCTTTCAAGGTGTTAGTCCTGTTTTAGACTAACCGAGCGCAACTAGCTTTCCTAAGAAGCAAGCGATTTCCAATAGCTAGTCCCGATATGGTGGTAGGCAAATCACCACTACTAACCCGCTGATGTCCATGGAGCAGCCTTCTCTTTGGTAACTAAAAAATGATGGAGAAAAAAGATGACCTTTAAAATTTTAACGGATTCGACGGCAGACCTGCCAGAAAGCTGGACCCAAGAACATGATGTGCAGGTTCTGGGCTTGACTATTCAGCTGGACGGGCAAACCTATGAGACAGTCGGACCAGATAAGTTGACTAGTGAGCAGCTTTTAGCCAAGATGGAGTCTGGCAGCAAGCCGACGACCAGCCAGATCAATGTCGGCCAATTTGAAGATGTTTTCCGCCAGTATGCTCAGGAGGGCACAGCAGTTCTCTATGTGGCCTTTGCTTCAGCCTTGTCTGGAACCTACCAAAGTGCGGTCATGGCGCGGGAGATGGTCTTAGAGGATTATCCTGAGGCGATCATCACCATCCTTGATACCAAGGCAGCTTCGATGGGTGAAGGCCTCTTGGTCATGAAGGCTGCAGAAGCGAGAGCGGCAGGTCAAAGTCTGGAGCAGACGGCAGACTTGCTCCAAAGTCTAGTGCTTAGAGTCCAGACCTATTTCTTAGTAGATGACCTCAACCACCTCATGCGGGGTGGCCGTATTTCTAAGGCAGCGGCTCTTATGGGAAGCTTGGTCAATATCAAGCCCATCATCGCAGTGACAGCTGACGGAAGTCTGGATTCGGTCGCTAAGGTGCGGGGCAAGAAGAAGGCGCAGGCTGAGGTGGTTCGGATGACCTTAGAGACGATTTCTGATCCACGGGTTGTAGTCGCCTATGCAGGTGAAAAAGAAGTCGCTGAAAATGTCAAGGAGCAGCTGTTGGCTTCTGGACAGGTTACAGAAGTCCTGATTCTGCCTCTCGGCCCGGTTATTTCGACGCATACTGGTCCAGGTACTCTAGGACTCTTTAGCATTGGCAGTGAACTTTCAGACTAAATGGAAATGAAATCGTTATTTTATAAATAATTGCATCAAATATATTGACTTTTGGTTAGAAAATTTGGTATGATAGTAGGCGGTATTGTTTACCCCATTTGTAAGGCCCCGGAACCTTTCAAATAACCCGCGGACCGGAACATCCGCCCTGTAAACAAAAACGATATTCATATAGGAGAAATCATGAACAAAACAACATACATGGCTAAGCCAGGTGAAGTTGAACGCAAATGGTATGTAGTAGACGCTACTGATGTACCTCTTGGACGCCTTTCTGCAGTTGTAGCAAGCGTACTTCGTGGAAAAAATAAACCAACATTCACACCACACACTGATACAGGTGACTTCGTAATCGTTATCAACGCTGAAAAAGTTAAATTGACTGGTAAAAAAGCAACTGATAAAGTTTACTACACTCACTCAATGTACCCAGGTGGTTTGAAGTCTATCACTGCTGGTGAACTTCGCTCTAAGAACGCTGTTCGTTTGATCGAAAAATCAGTTAAAGGTATGCTTCCACACAATACTCTTGGCCGTGCTCAAGGTATGAAGTTGAAAGTATTTGTAGGCGCTGAGCACACTCACGCTGCACAACAACCAGAAGTTCTTGATATTTCAGGACTTATCTAAGGAAAGGAACAATAAAGTATGTCACAAGCACAATATGCAGGTACTGGACGTCGTAAAAACGCTGTTGCACGCGTTCGCCTTGTTCCAGGAACTGGTAAAATCACTGTAAACAAAAAAGATGTTGAAGAGTACATCCCACACGCTGACCTTCGTTTGGTTATCAACCAACCATTCGCAGTTACTTCAACTGTTGGTCAATACGACGTTTTCGTAAACGTTGATGGTGGTGGCTACGCTGGTCAATCAGGAGCTATCCGTCACGGTATCGCTCGTGCCCTTCTTCAAGTAGACCCAGACTTCCGCGATTCATTGAAACGCGCAGGCCTTCTTACTCGTGATGCTCGTATGGTAGAACGTAAGAAACCAGGCTTGAAAAAAGCTCGTAAAGCATCACAATTTAGTAAACGTTAAAACTTATTTAAACTTATTGAAAGCATTTCGTATCAAAAATACGGGATGCTTTTTCTGTTCACCCCAAATTTTTGTAACTAGGTGATACTTGAAATTAATACAAATTTGGTTGTTTTTGATAAATCTAAGCAACACTAAATGATGAAGTGAAAGGGGATGAATCTTTGATAGTATTCATTTATTGTGAAATATGATATATTTATTAATTAGATGGATGAATACTTCTAGAGTTAAATATAGCATAATAGGGACAGACTTTTTGGTTTATTTTTGTTTGTAGTCGGATTATGAAAGAATATCCAATATTATGCGATAAGATAGAATGTTACAAAAAAGAAAGGGGATGCAATCCGATGAAGAAAGACAGATTAATTGTATTGACAGATGCTGTTCTAGCAATTATTATGACCATCTTGATTTTAGAGTTAGAAAAACCAACAACACCAAGTCTTGAAGCTTTTTGGGATTTACGGCAAAATTTCTTTGCTTGTTTTCTTTCCTTTTTCTGGTTGGGATCGTTATGGATGGCACTAAACACATTATGGGAAAAGGTTGAGAAAATTTCCTCAGAAATTATTTGGTGGAATTTGTTTCTACTCTTGGAGCGGCAGGAGTTCTCTTTGGAGAATTTCATGCCATCCAAGATACCAGTCTGAATGATGTGGTGGACCGGATCTATATAAATGTCAAGGATTTACCGTTTCAGTCCTTGGGAGCTTTAGCTAATATCCTGTCTGATGTTAAGAAGGGACTGATTCAAGACAGTCATATCTGGTCTTTCTTCCAGTCATTTTTCAAACAATATCAGTTGATAATCAGCTTAAATCAGATCTATCAGTTTGTCTATCTTTCTCTGATGGAGATCATGTCCTATCTTCACTTTGATTATTGGAAAAAACGGCTCGGTCAGGAGCTAGTATGAATAAGGAGAACAAATGAGACGTTTAAAAATGTTATGGCATATTATACAGGTTACGGGTTTTACTCGGTTTGCTCTGAGTTTTGTGACCTTTGTTTTTGGGTCAGGAGGCGTGCTTTTCCTAGTTGAACCTGCTATCACAAATTACGGAGACGGTCTTTGGTATGCTTTTGTGACTTCGACGACTGTCGGCTACGGGGATCTCCTAGCTGTGACCTTGATTGGAAGGATTACCAGTGTCTTCTTGACGATTTATGGGCTCATATTTTTTGGCTGTTTATCAGCTGTTATTATTAATTATTATACCGATTTAAATAAGGAAAGAGGAGAGGACAAATGACTGCCAATTATTCAACACGGGAATTCCGTGAGAAATTATATGATGACCTTCATGTTCGATTAAGAGATACAGTGATTTTGATGTGTGCGATTTTTATTGCCTCTATAGGTCTAAATATGAATTCAACAGCTGTCATTATTGGAGCCATGTTGATTTCCCCTCTTATGACACCGATTGTTGGACTGGGGTTTGGTTTAGCTATTTTTGATACGCGTTTAATCAAGCAATCTCTAGAGGTTTTATTTACTCAAGTATTGGTCAGTTTGCTTGTATCGACTCTGTATTTCTGGATTTCTCCCTTATCTTATGCAAGTAGCGAGTTGATTGCACGAACCTTTCCAACCATTTGGGATGTTCTCATTGCTATTGCTGGTGGGATAGCAGGTTTCATTGGTTCAAGGAAAAAAGAAGCAAACAATATCGTGCCAGGAGTAGCCATTGCTACAGCTCTGATGCCACCTATCTGCACTGCCGGCTATGGTTTAGCTAATGGAAATGTACGATTTTTATTTGGTGCTCTCTATCTTTTCTTGATTAACTGTGTCTTTATAATGCTAGCCAACATTATAGGAGCAAAAATTTTAATGAGAAAATCTCCCTTAACTTCATTCAAAGAGCTAAGCATTAAAATGAAAATTGGTTTGATATCTTTGATTGTATTATTGGTTGTTCCAGCCGGTTATTCGGCAGTTACTCTGACTATAGAACAAGCGCGAAAAGAAGGTGTCAAACAGTTTGTAGGAAAAGAGTTTGCCAATTATACGGTCATTAATCAAGTCTACAAGTCAAGGGACAATGAATTGGTCTTGACAATTGTTGGTGACCCGATTTCAGAAGAAGAATTAGAAATAATTCACCAAAAACAAGCCTCTTACGGTATTGAATCTGTTCAATTGAAAGTCAATCAAGTCAATAATTCGCAAAAATTAGATAGTGAAGCGACAAAGGAATTTTATGAAACCATTGACAAGTATATCGATCAAAAACTCTCTGAAAAGGATTCGCAAAAAGATCTCGTAAAAGAAAATGAAGCAGACAAGGATTGAGGACGATGAACTGAATAGGTTTAGAGTTGCTGTCTGAAGAAAATAGTCTAGATGTCTATTCTTTTGAAAAAGAAAATCGGGAGTATTTTGAGCGGAATTTGCCTCCCAGACCAGCTAACTATTTTGATCCAGAAGGTTTTAAAGAAATTACAGCGCAATTATTAACGGAACAAGAAAATCACGACGCCTACATGCATCTTATTAGAGATTCGCAAGGCGTTATGGTTGGAAGAATCAATTTAAGTATTTTAGGGAGCGATAGAAAAACAGCAGAACTTGGATATAGGATTGGAGAAAATGTTACTAATTTAGGCTATGCAAGCGAAGCGGTTAAACTTGTTTTAGACAAGGCATTTCATACTTATGGTTTAAATAGAATCATTGCGGGAACGGCAACGGATAATATTGCCTCTAAGAGAGTGATTTTAAAAAATGGTTTCACCTTTAGTAGGAACATAGAAAATGACCTACAAATGAATAATGAGTGGGTTCATACAGAGATGTTTGAGATAACGAATCTATAACATCATCATTCCCAGTTTAGTGACAGGCTCGATGGAGTCATTAATCTTTGCGGACATTCAAGAATTTTCTCTGGCTCTAAAAAGTCAAGAGTTTCCCGGAAATTTCTCTGAGTCATTTTTTGAGATTTATAAAAGCAATTTTCACGAATTGTTTGATTAGCGATATCAGCTGTAATTACATATGCTTTTGTTACCTGTTTATCACTATGAGTTAAGGCTCCAGAAACAGGCTGTAGTGAAACTCCAGCTTGCTTTATTAATGTGGCTTCTGTGTATCCCAGTTTATAAAAGGATCGTAGAAAAAATCTCAGTTTGACATTCATGAGATGCTTTTGTTCTCTTCTGAAAAATCGATGCCTTAGCAATATAGAAAAACACCCTCATCCCTAGTTCTGCTAAAAGCATTGGATAAGAGTGTTTTTTCTATAAGAACGATAGACGATGATTATTCTTCGTCTTTTTTGATAATGTTTTTAACGCCTGCGATAGCACCTTCAACAGCGCCTTTTGCGTCTTCAGCAACTTCTTTCGCTTTTGAAGCTAGTTTTTCAGCAGTGCCTTCTGCTTGAGTTTTTGTATCGCCAGTAAGTTTTCCCAATCCTTCTTTGAGAGAACCTTTAGCTTGGTTGAATTTTTCTTCGATTGACATGGAAATTTCCTCCCTTTATTAAATGTATTATCTAAGTTGGATGCGGTTTGATACTCATTCAAGCGAGATAATACATACAAGTATAGACTCTTTACTAAGAAAAAGCAAATAACTGCTACGAAATGACAAAACATTTTTAATAAGTCACGACATTAATTTCGCCTTTGTCATATTCTGCAATGAAGATATCGGAGACATTTTCAAAGCCTTCTTTTTGGAGTTCGGTCATCAACCATTCTTCTGACTTACCAATAGATTCTAAAATTTCAAGCTGGA
Source organism: Streptococcus sp. 27098_8_113 (assembly GCF_041432545.1). Taxonomy (NCBI): domain Bacteria; kingdom Bacillati; phylum Bacillota; class Bacilli; order Lactobacillales; family Streptococcaceae; genus Streptococcus; species Streptococcus sp. 27098_8_113. Next base: position 182,125 of record NZ_JAPVZU010000001.1, read on the forward strand.
CAACTCCATCCGTAATGATTGGATACTTCGGATTTTCGTCGCCAATTCTTACGATAATCAATTGACCATTTTGCTCGATGACAGCTCTTTTGACTTCTTTCAGTTGGAAGCCTCCTTGGGAGCGTAATTTCAGAGCGACGTCTGATGCGGATAGGCCTTTTGAACGGCAGGCTTCAGGATCTAGTTTGCCGTTTTTGATGATAATAGTTGGCTTCCCGTCAATCAGGTGTTTGATGTAGGAAACATTGGTGTTCAGCCATTTTAAGAGCAAAATCAGAATAGTCCAGATGATTAGGATGATTGCATATTGAAGGATAGTAATGGAGCTATTGTAGATGATCCCGCCGATAATGCCACCGAGAACAAAGTTTTGTACTTGGTCTGTTGCAGAGCTTGGTGCTAAATTTCCCTTACCTGTCATATTGATGACAAAAACGAGAGAAACGAGTCCCAAAGCTAACTTAATTGCAATTGTAATAAAAAAGCTCATTATTTTTCAACCTCCACGAGTTCAACGTCTGATTTGTACAGTTCCATTTTTTCCAATAAATAGCTATCCTGATCGGTTCCGCTAATAGCACGGTAGAATTGTTTGCCAACCTTAATGATAGCTCCATCTGTTGTAGCTGAAGTGTTGACGTAGACTTTTTCCTTCTCAACGCCTAATTCTTTTGAGACAACCTCAATAAAATGCAAGGAGCTACGGAATTGATTGTCATTTGACTGATTGTTTTGGAAGTTAGTAATGCTAATCAAAACAGTGGCTACTAGGGACAAGATAGAAATAATGGATAACTCACGGAACTTACTTCCTCGTTTATCTTTATAGGCCTTAAAGGCGAAAAATCCCGTCACTAAAACCAAGCAGGCTGATATAATCACCATCACCCAATTCTGCTGGCTAATCTGACTCAGTACATAGTCATATGAATAGAATTTCATAAGATCCCTCACTTTTTTTGAATTCAAGCTATTATAAAACAATTAATCAGCTACATCAATAGCTTTATATAGAAAAAATAAAGTTTTCTAGAACTTGTTTGAAAGATGGAAGCTATATATTCCTAAGTAGAATATTTCACTTCATTCGAGTTTTGAAACTGCTAATAAAGCTTGACAAAATCCTTCAGAGTGCTAGAATAAGAGACAGGTAGAGGCCGATTTAGCTCAGTTGGTAGAGCAACGCACTCGTAACGCGTAGGTCACAGGTTCGATCCCTGCAATCGGCAGAAAGAAAACCAGCACCTTTTTATGGGGTTGCTGGTTTTGTTTATATAATTCTTATAAAGAAGTAAGAAAAGTTAGGCCACCTAATATCACTCCCGCAGCATTGGGAATAATGAGGATCCAGTCTTTTTTAGGTTCTTTTGTCCAACCGTAGATAACCCAAATCAGGCAAGAAACCGCTGCGAATAGTGGTTGGAAAGGTTGAGCTTTGGATCCTTGTAAGTTTGCGATAATTTGTGGAATATAAGCGACGAATACAAGAATTCCAATAAAAGCTCCAATAGATCCGACAAAACGATTAATTTTTTGTTTTGACATACGATACCTCCTGAACGTCCATTATATCAAAACGGAAAAAATTGTCAAATGAGACGTAAGCCAGTATGGAGAATAAGTTTTAGTTTTTATCTAAAACTAAGAGAAAGAGCCAAGTGTGGTTTGAGAAGTAGCGTTAGAATTGTTCATACCCGATTTATCCATGTTAGGCTGGATAGAGAGCTTATGATCATAGAAATAGTAGTAAATCAGTATTGTCGTGTTGATAAAAATGGGTAATGATCAATTTCTTTGAAGCCTTATGTTTGGAAAATTCAAGATTTTTTATTTCATTTCAATCTTTTAAAACAACCACTTACCAGTCGAAATTGACCACTTACTGAAAGTCCCTTGTTTCTTTTCAAGAAATTGTTATAATGAAGATAGAAAAAGGGGAGGAGTGCTTATGAAGGTTCGAATTGAGCTAGACGATCGTTTGGCTGATACAGAATTGGTGATTCGAGTATCGCGGATTGATGAGAGAATTCAGAAGATTCAAGATGCTTTGAATGAAGCGACTGCTCCAGCCATTCTCTTTTATAAGGAAAATAGTGAGTATTTTGTGGACTTGGCGGAGATTCTTTTTTTCGAGACGGACGGAGCCAAAATCTTTGCTCACGCGCGCAATGATGCCTATGAGGTCAAGTTGAAACTCTATGAGTTGGAGGAATTGCTGCCTCGCTATTTTTGCAGAATTTCCAAATCAACCATTGCTAATGCTAGGGCGATTTATTCTCTAGAAAAGTCTTTCTCGGGTACCAGTTCCGTTCAGTTTTCTGAAACGCATAAGAAAGTGCATGTTTCAAGGCATTATTATCAACTACTAAAAGAAAAGTTAAGTGAAGTGAGGTAATCATCATGAAAAAAACAATTCTAGGCGTCGGTTTTTTGGTTTTAGCCGGCTGGATTTTGCTTCAGGGAAACTTTGGTATTCCCATGTTTAATTTTAATATCTGGCCCCTGCTTTTGGTCGGCATGTTTGCGTATTTTGCCCTGGAAAATTTCTTGGAGCGAGATTTTGGGGCTGCTCTGATCATGATGATTATTGCTCTGATAATTGCTAATTCTGTCTACCACTTCTTGGCTATCTCCACAGGCACCTTGATAATGGGTGGTATTTTGGCCTGCATTGGGCTTAACATGATTTTTAAGCCGAGAAGAATCTGGGGTGTCCGTTATTTGTCTGGCAAGGGCTTGTCTACAAAGGAAGGAGAGATTTCCTTTGGCAGTGGGACTCGCTATATCAACTCGGATAATTTTATCCATGATAAAGTAGAGTGTGCTTTTGGCAGTGCGGCCGTCTATTTTGATAATGCCAGAATTTTAGGTGATTCTGCTAGTTTTGATGTAGAAGTATCTTTCGGCAGTGCGGTGCTTTACATTCCAAGCAACTGGCGAGTAGAGCTAAATGTGGACAATGCTTTCGGTACAGTGGTCAATCCGCATAATGTCAATGAAAAAGACAAGACTTTATATGTGCGCGGTAACGTCGCCTTTGGCTCTTTGAAGATTGTTTATATCTAAGAAAACGGATTATTGATTAGAAATTGTAAAGTTTGGGAAAATGTACTTGCCAAACGTCAAGTTTTTTGATAATATAGTACGGTATGTGGTGCTAGCACATCCGTAATATTAGATCTAATAGGAGGAAACACACTAATGGCTAAAGTATGTTACTTTACAGGTCGTAAGACTGTATCTGGAAACAACCGCTCTCACGCGATGAACCAAACAAAACGCGCTGTTAAACCAAATCTTCAAAAAGTTACTGTTTTGATCGACGGAAAACCTAAAAAAGTTTGGGCTTCAGCTCGCGCGCTTAAGTCAGGTAAAGTTGAACGCGTTTAATACATGAAAGGGATTGGAAAGATTTATTCCTTCCCTTTTTTGTTGTTGAATTTTCAGACTAGACAGTTTATTTCTGCCCTTCCTCTTTTACACCCTGTATAAAATATGGTAGAATAAACTATAAAATACTTTTGAGGTACAAGTGATGACTGTAAAAATCAATACAAAAGATGGTCAAATTGAGCTGACTGATGACGTGATTGCAACAATCGTTGGCGGCGCAGCAACTGAAATTTTTGGTGTGGTTGGAATGGCTAGCAAAAATGCAATTAAAGATAACTTTCAAGCTCTTTTGGGTAAAGAAAACTATGCCAAGGGTGTGGTAGTAAAAACGTCTGAGGATGGTGGTATTGCAGTTGATGTTTATACCGTTTTGAGCTACGGCATTAAAATCAGTGAAGTTTCCAAAAATATCCAAGAACGCGTTAAGTTTAGTTTGGAAAATCAACTTGGGATCACTGCCCATACAGTGAATGTCTATATCCAAAATATTAAAGTTGTAGGAGAATAATCGTGTCAAATATTACTACTAGTTTATTTCAAGAAATGGTGCAGGCGGCATCAACTCGTTTAAATAAACAGGCTGAGTATGTCAATTCTTTAAATGTTTTCCCAGTTCCAGATGGTGACACAGGAACGAATATGGGCATGACCATTGAAAATGGTGCCAAAGAAGTAGCTGATAAGTCAGCTTCAACAGTTGGTGAAGTGGCCGCTATCTTTGCCAAGGGACTCTTGATGGGTGCGCGTGGGAACTCTGGCGTTATCACGTCGCAGCTCTTCCGTGGTTTTTCGCAAAGCGTAAAAGGCAAAGATGAGCTTGATGGACAAGCTTTGGCTCTTGCCTTCCAGTCTGGTGTAGAAGTAGCCTATAAGGCTGTTATGAAGCCAGTTGAGGGAACAATTCTGACTGTTTCTCGTGGTGCGGCCATCGGTGCTAAAAAGAAAGCTGAAGCGACAAATGATGCTGTCGAAGTTATGAAAGCGGCTCTTGAAGGAGCAAAGGCTGCCCTTGCTAAAACGCCAGATATGTTGCCAGTTCTCAAGGAAGTTGGTGTTGTGGACTCTGGTGGTCAAGGTTTGGTCTTTATCTATGAAGGCTTCCTTTCTGCCCTGACTGGCGAATACATCGCATCAGAAGATTTCCAAGCGACTCCGGCTACGATGACTGAGATGATCAATGCTGAACACCACAAATCTGTAGCAGGCCATGTGGCGACAGAAGATATCACTTTTGGTTATTGTACAGAAATCATGGTGGCTTTGAAGCAAGGACCAACCTATGTCAAGGACTTTGACTATGATGAATTTCGTAATTATTTGAATGAGCTTGGTGATTCCTTGCTGGTAGTTAATGATGATGAAATCGTGAAAGTGCACGTCCATACAGAAGATCCAGGTCTGGTCATGCAAGAGGGACTGAAGTATGGTAGCCTTGTCAAGGTAAAAGTGGACAACATGCGTAACCAGCACGAAGCCCAGCTTGAGAAGGAAGAAAAAGCAAGCAAGCCAGCTGAAGAAAAAGAATACGCTATTATCGCCGTAGTAGCTGGTGATGGTCTTGCTGAAATCTTCAAGGCTCAGGGTGTGGACTATATCATTTCTGGTGGTCAGACTATGAACCCTTCTACAGAGGACTTTATCAAGGCTGTTGACCAGGTGAATGCGCGCAATATCATTTTCTTGCCAAACAATAAAAATATCTTCATGGCGGCTCAATCTGCGGCAGAAGTGCTTGAGCAACCGACGACTGTCATTGAGACACGTACGCTTCCTCAAGGTTTGACAAGTCTTTTGGCCTTTGATAGTGGAAAAACAATCGAAGAGAACCATGAGCGAATGACAGCTGCCTTGAGCGACGTGGTCAGCGGTAGCATTACGACTGCAGTTCGTGATACGACCATTGATGGCCTCGAAATCCATGAAAATGATAACTTGGGCATGGTTGATGGCAAAATCCTTGTGTCCAATCCAGATATGTTAACAACTCTGAAGGCAACCTTTGCGAAGATGTTGGATGAGGACAGTGAAATTGTTTCCATTTATATCGGCGAAGATGGTGACGAGGAATTGGCAAATGGCTTGGCTCAAGATCTGATGGAAGAATATGAAGATCTAGAAGTTGAGATCCACCAAGGAAATCAGCCAGTTTATCCATATATTTTTAGTGTAGAATAATTTATTTGGGAGTAGGACAGAAATCGGTAATTCGTTAGAATTCGATTTCGTCGTCCCACCTCCGCACAGTTGAGTAGGGCTGTAAAAGTTGATGAAATCAGCGTAGTAGAGCCCACTCAACCACTGCGTCTTTGCTCGACAATCCAAAGGCAATTGAGAGGCTAGGACTTTTGCCCCAGCCTCTTTGATTTTTTTATATGCAAGATTTAGACAAGATAGTGGCATTATGGTATACTGGAAAAAATAAAAAGAAAAGGTGTACTATGAAAAAGTTATTTATTCTAGTTATTTCTGCTTCTGTATTATTGACAGGATGTGTAGTTCCGAAATTTGGCAAGCATCGTCCAAAGGTTCCAGCTGAATCAAGAGTCGCTGAAACGAGCTCAAGTTCCAGCTCAAGTGACTCCTCTACGAGTGCTTCTTCTGAAAGTACAGCTATTGTCTCTAAAACCTTGGTCGGAGACCTCAAAGGCATCCATCATCGTGATACGGTGACCTATCGAGGAGACAAACTCTTGAAACTTCGAATGGAGCTGTTGAGTAATTTGCCAGAAGAAGCCAGTGGTGCTGCAGCTACTATGAGCCCAGAGGAAATGACCGCTATTATTCGAGAAGGAATGGAATCAGAACCAAACTATGTGGAAGCTAAGAATATGGAGGGAGTGACGATTGAATACTCCGTAACAGCTGATAAGAAATTACAGGCCATAGTTGATCTGGATTTTGAGAAAATGGATGTAGCGAAAGCAGCAAGCCTATCTTTCTTTAAAGACTTGGGACTTAATGACATAAAAGACACCTCTCCTTCAATGTTTATTTTAGGTATGAAATTAGGCGGCTTGAAAGAAGAATAAGAGTGTATAAAGGCGAGTTATCTCGTCTTTTTTTGCTGCCTAGAAACCGTGACATTTGTCATATGGTCTAGTGACAAAATCATCTAGTCGGAAGATGCAGGAAGTTTTATAATACAAGTAAGAAATGAAGAAATAGGGAGTAGTTACATGAAAATATGGTTGATAAAGGTAGCAGTCTTGAGTCTAGTTGGGATGATGTTTTATCAGTTGGCGAGAATGAGCGGAGCAGCTCTTTACCGCTTTCCTTGGGAGATTTTCGCTAGCTTGGGAATGGCTAGCTACGTCCTAAAGGAAGTGGCTAAGTTAAGCAAAAGGGGAAAGTAGAAATGAAAAAATACTTGTCCATCTTATTCATTGGAGTTGCAATGGGTGTATGGTGTTTTCAGATGATACCGGGTTTTCTGTTGGAATTTCTACCCCGGCAATTTTATATAGGAGTAGGGGGAGTGATTCTAGTTGTCTTTGTCATCTGGCCGCTCATCTATGATTTTATTAAGGAGGAAGATCATGAAATTGATTGAAGTGAAAAAGCTATCTAAAAGCATTCGGGGGAAGGAAATCTTGCGTCACATTTCCTTTGACATTGAAGAAGGGGATTGTGTGGCTCTGATTGGCCCCAACGGAGCTGGTAAAACAACTCTGATGGATTGTCTCCTAGGCGATAAATTCCTGACTTCTGGTCAAGCACTGGTTCAAGGCTTAAAGCCAACGGATAATCGTTTGAAAGAGATGGTTGCCATTTTGCCTCAGGAAAATACAGTGGTGGGGGATTTGAAAGTCAAGGAACTCCTCGCTTTCTTTCGCTCTATCTATCCTAACAGCTTGTCTGAAGAGGAAATCGATGCCTTGTTGGGCTTTTCTGACAAGCAAAAGAACCAGCTAGCTTCCAAGCTCTCTGGTGGTCAAAAACGCCTCTTCTCCTTTATTTTAGCCTTGATTGGCCGTCCAAAGATTCTCTTCTTGGATGAGCCGACATCGGCTATGGATACCTCGACCCGCCAGCACTTCTGGGAAATTGTGGATCAGCTCAAGAAGCAAGGCGTGACTATTGTCTATTCTTCCCACTATATTGAAGAAGTGGAGCATACGGCTGATAGGATTTTGGTGCTCCATAAGGGAGAGCTAATCCGCGATACCACGCCTTATGCCATGCGCAAGGAAGAGCAGGAAAAGCACTTCACCCTGCCCCTTTCCTATAAAGAAGTTGTGGAAAAGATAGCTGGTGTGACAGAGATTGAAATCAAGCAAAAGGCCTTATCCTTTGCGACCAAGGATGCCAGTCAGGTCTGGCAAATTCTGCAGGAGCATGGCTGTACGATTGAAGAAATCGAAGTCCGCAATCGCACCCTGCTGGATAGCATTTTTGAGACGACACAAGAGTAAAGGAGAAACATCATGAAAAATATGGTTAGTTTAATGAAAATGGAGTTGATTTTGATGAAGCGGCAGGCGGCTTACTACCTGCTCTCTATCGGTCTGCCCAGCGTGTTCTATCTGATCTTTTCAGGGATAATGTCAGGTTCTGATGTACCGACGCTTGCGCTCCATACCTACCTCTTTTCTATGACCGTTTTTAGTATCATGTCCAGTGCTTTTTTCAGTATTCCCAGTACCTTGCAGTCGGACAAGACCAATAACTGGCAAAAAATGATTCAGCATTCGCCCGTTTCTATGGTAGAATATTATATATCCAAGCTTTTCAGTACTTTGTTGACCTTTCTGCTTTCCATTATCGTGGTCTTCTCTGTCGGACATTTCGTTCGTGGAGTCAATGTGCCCATGATGGACTGGCTAATGATTGCACTGATTCTTTTGATCGGTAGTCTGGTCTTTATCGCCATGGGCGTCTTGGTCAGTCTCCTGCCCAGTGCCCAGCTTATGTCGGTCGTAGGCAATATCGTTTATATGGCTTTAGCGGTCTTGGGTGGGCTTTGGTTTCCACTGACTATGTTTCCAGACTGGTTGCAATCTATCGGCAAGCTAACTCCGAGTTACCAGCTCATGCAGGTGGTTTCTGCCTATTTGGAACACCATGACTGGAATCTTTCTGCCATGCTAATCGTCCTGGTCTATACCATTTTCTTTAGCATTTTAGTCCTTCAGCTCAAAAAACGGATTGAGGTTAAATAATTCTATGTGGGAAAAGTTCAAAAACATACATCATATGTTTCATATTTCTCTGGTCTTTATCATCTTTCCAATAGCGGGTGTCATCAGCGGTGAATACCCGCTTTTGACTTTGCTTTGGACAGCATTGTTTATAGGGGCTTACTATACCATCCTCACAGAGAAAAAGCCTTTCTACCAGGCTCTGTCCTGGTGGATCATGCTTGCCTACATTTTTTATACTCCCATTTGGCTGAGTGTGGGCTTCGTGTGGTATATTTTTTATTTGTCCAATCTTCTAGTTTATCATTATAAGGAAATTTCCTTTACATCTTGGCGCTTTTGGAGTTTCTTAGCTATACAACCGGCTCTTCTAGTCGGGTTGTATCTGCAACATCAATTGAACACTGGCTATCTGGTCTTTTTCTCAACGACCTTTCTCTTTTCGGATTTCTTGACGCTGGGTCTGCACCGTATCCAAGTTGCTGAACAGCTTAAGGAAGAAAAAAGCAAGCAAAATGCCCAGCTCAATCTTTTCTTAGCGGAAAATGAGCGCAATCGAATCGGACGGGATTTACACGATAGTCTGGGACATACCTTTGCCATGCTTAGTGTCAAGACGGAGCTGGCCCAGCAATTCCTACAAATGAAGGCTTATGAGCAGGCGGAGAAAGAGATGGAGGAAGTGCGACGGATCAGTAAGCAGGCCATGGCTGATGTTCGACGGATTGTAGACAATCTCAAGACGCGGACGCTGGATGAAGAATTAAATACAATCCGAACCATGCTGGAAATGAGTGCTATTGACTTGGAGCTTCATAATCAGCTCAATGTAGCCAGTATCCCTACGGAAATGCAGTTTACAATTAGTATGATTTTATTGGAATTAGCAACCAATATTATCAAGCATGCGGAGGCCGAGAAGTCCAGGATTGATTTGTATAGTCAGGATCGAGATTTAATATTGGAAGTTGAAGATGACGGCCGAGGCTTTAAGCAAGTGACGGGCCAAGACTTGCATTCGGTACGTGAGCGCTTGGAGGGGCTTGATGGTAGCGTGGAGGTCATCAGCAATCACAAGCCAACCATTATTCTCGTGCGCTTGCCATATAGGATTAGAGGAGACGAGCGATGAAGTTATTATTAGCAGAAGACCAGAGTATGCTGCGGGATGCCCTTAGCCAGCTCTTGCAGTTGCAGCCGGATGTTGCTAGTGTTTCTCAAGCGGCAGACGGTCGTGAAGCTATTGAGCTACTTAAGACCAATCCAGTCGATGTGGCTATCTTGGATGTAGAAATGCCTTATCAGACAGGGCTGGATGTCCTAGAATGGATCAAGGAATACCAGCCAACTGTCAAGGTTATCATTGTGACAACTTTTAAGCGTCCAGGCTATTTTGAGCGAGCGGTTAAGGCGGATGTGGATGCCTATGTACTCAAGGAACGTAGCATTGCGGATCTGATGAAAACTATTCACACGGTCTTGGCTGGGCAGAAAGAATACTCACCTGAACTTATGGAAGTGCTGATGACTCATAAAAATCCCCTCTCTCATCAGGAGCTTCTAGTCTTAGAGGCAGCAGCAACTGGGCTTTCTAATAAAGAAATTGCTGAAAAACTCTATTTATCAAATGGAACTATTCGTAACTATATGTCGGCCATCCTGACCAAGCTAGCAGCTGACAATCGTACGGAAGCTGTCCGGATTGCTCAAGAACAAGGATGGATATAAAATAATTATCTCGCTACATTCGGATTTAGCGGGATTTTCTTATCTTTTTCAATCAGAATGAAAAAAAACATCCGCGATACTTGCAATTTTTTTCAAAAATGTTATCATAGTAGAAAGCTTTTTGAATTTTTAGAAAATTGTAAATAAATGAAAGGGGAAATATGGAAAGAATCCAATTAGAAACTCCTAAGTCCGGCTCGCAGCTGGTCTTGGAAACCTTGAAGAATCTTGGTGTTGATACTATTTTTGGCTATCCTGGTGGTGCAGTCTTGCCCCTCTATGATGCTATTTATAGCTTTAAAGGTATCCGCCATATTCTTGGTCGCCATGAGCAAGGGTGTGTTCATGAAGCAGAAGGCTACGCTAAGTCTACTGGGAAAATTGGTGTGGCCGTTGTAACTAGTGGTCCGGGGGCAACCAATGCCATTACTGGGATCGCCGACGCTATGAGTGACAGTGTTCCCCTTTTGGTTTTTACTGGGCAGGTAGCGACACCAGGCATTGGTAAGGATGCCTTTCAAGAAGCCGACATTGTCGGTATTACTACTCCTATCACTAAGTACAATTATCAGGTACGGGAGACGGCAGACATACCAAGAATCATTACGGAGGCTATTCATATTGCGACCACAGGTCGTCCAGGGCCAGTCGTTATTGATTTGCCAAAGGATGTCTCAGCTCTGGATACAGACTTTATCTATGACACTCAGTTGCATCTGCCAAGCTATCAACCAACAATTGAGCCTAATGAATTACAAATTAAGAAGATTCTTAAACAGCTTTCTAAGGCTAAGAAACCTGTTCTTCTTTCTGGTGGCGGTATTAGCTATGCAGGAGCAGCAGCGGAGATGGTTGCTTTTGCGGAGCGGTATCAGATTCCAGTAGTGACCTCATTGTTGGGACAGGGAACGATTGCGACAGATCATCCTTTGTTCTTAGGTATGGGTGGCATGCATGGTTCTTTCGCGGCTAATATTGCGATGACGGAAGCGGACTTCATGATTAGTATTGGTTGTCGTTTTGATGACCGTCTGACTGGTAATCCTAAGACCTTTGCTAAAAGTGCTAAGGTGGCCCACATTGATATCGATCCAGCAGAGATCGGTAAAATCATCAGCGTGGATATTCCTATTGTAGGAGATGCCAAGAAAGCTTTGCAAATGTTGCTTGAAGAAGAACAGGTGCACAACAATACCAGTAAGTGGATAGAAAAGGTGACACGAGACAAGGAGCGGGTGCGCTCCTATGATAAGAAGGAACGAGTTGTCCAACCTCAGGCTGTTATTGAGCGCGTGGGTGAGTTGACCAAGGGCGACGCCATTGTGGTCACGGATGTTGGCCAGCACCAAATGTGGACAGCCCAGTACTATCCTTATCGCAACGAACGTCAGTTAGTTACGTCTGGTGGTCTTGGAACCATGGGCTTTGGTGTTCCAGCAGCGATTGGAGCCAAGATTGCCAATCCTGATAAGGAAGTGGTTCTCTTCGTTGGAGACGGTGGCTACCAGATGACCAATCAAGAAATGGCCATCCTAAATATCTACAAGATTCCGATTAAGGTCATCATGCTCAATAATCATTCGCTAGGTATGGTTCGCCAGTGGCAGGAAGCCTTCTATGATGGTCGTACCTCCGAGTCAGTCTTTGACAGTTTGCCAGATTTTCAGCTGATGGCTCAGGCTTATGGTGTCAAATCCTATAAATTTGATAATCCAGAGACCATTGCTCAAGATTTGGAAGTCCTAAAGGAAGATATACCGATGTTTATCGAGGTAGATATTTCCCGCAAGGAGCACGTGCTTCCAATGGTGCCAGCTGGCAAGAGCAATCATGAGATGTTGGGGGTGAAGTTCCATGCGTAGAATGTTGACAGCTAAACTCCAGAATCGTTCGGGTGTTCTGAACCGCTTCACTGGTGTGCTTTCCAGACGTCAGGTCAATATCGAGAGTATCTCCGTTGGTGCGACCGAGGATGAAAATGTTTCTCGGATCACCATTATCATTGATGTAAATTCCCTCAATGAAGTGGAGCAGATTATTAAGCAGCTTAATCGCCAGATTGATGTGATTCGGGTGCGAGATATTACAGATCATCCTCACCTAGAGCGAGAAGTTATTTTGATCAAGGTATCAGCACCGGTTGCTAAGCGTGCAGAAATCTTGGCCATTATCCAGCCTTTCCGGGCAACGGTAGTCGATGTGGCGCCAAGCTCGATCACTATCCAGATGACGGGCGATGCAGAAAAGAGCGAAGCGCTCTTACGAGTCATCCGTCCTTACGGCATTCGCAATATCGCACGGACTGGAGCAACTGGTTTTACCCGCGATTAAACGCAACCTTTAATTTGTTAAAACAGCCTAACAGGCAATAAAAATAGAAAAGAGAGTAAACATTATGGCAGTAACAATGGAATACGAAAAAGATGTAAAAGTAGCAGCACTTGACGGTAAAAAGATCGCCGTTATTGGTTATGGTTCACAAGGTCATGCTCATGCACAAAACTTGCGTGATACAGGTCATGATGTGATTATCGGTGTTCGTTCTGGTAAGTCATTTGACAAAGCTAAAGAAGATGGCTTCGACACATACACAGTAGCAGAAGCAGCTAAATTGGCTGATGTTATCATGATCTTGGCACCAGATGAAATCCAACAAGAACTTTACGAAACAGAAATCGCTCCTAACTTGGAAGCTGGTAACGCAGTTGGCTTTGCTCATGGTTTCAATATCCACTTTGAATTTATCAAAGTTCCTGCAGATGTAGATGTCTTCATGTGTGCACCAAAAGGTCCTGGTCACTTGGTTCGACGTACTTTTGAAGAAGGCTTCGGTGTTCCAGCTCTTTACGCGGTATATCAAGATGCTACTGGAAATGCCAAAGACATCGCTATGGACTGGTGTAAAGGTGTTGGTGCAGCTCGTGTTGGTTTGCTTGAAACAACTTATAAAGAAGAAACTGAAGAAGATTTGTTTGGTGAACAGGCTGTACTTTGTGGTGGTTTGACTGCCCTTATCGAAGCAGGTTTTGAAGTCTTGACAGAAGCAGGCTATGCTCCAGAATTGGCTTACTTTGAAGTGCTGCACGAAATGAAACTCATCGTTGACTTGATCTATGAAGGTGGATTCAAGAAAATGCGTCAATCTATTTCAAACACTGCTGAATATGGTGACTATGTATCAGGTCCACGTGTGATTACAGAGCAAGTCAAAGAAAACATGAAAGCAGTTCTTGCAGATATCCAAAATGGTAAATTTGCAAATGACTTTGTAAATGACTATAAAGCTGGACGTCCAAAACTCACTGCTTACCGTGAACAAGCAGCTAACCTTGAAATTGAAAAAGTCGGTGCAGAATTGCGTAAAGCAATGCCATTCGTTGGTAAAAACGACGACGATGCTTTCAAGATCTACAACTAAGATTGTGTGGAAAACTCAGCTGGGATACCAGCTGAGTTTGTTTACCTCATTTGGAAAGGAAAAGGAATGTTAACAGCAAAAGATATCGTCCGTGCTCATAAAGTATTAAAAGATGTTGTTGTCAATACACCACTTGATTATGATCATTACTTGTCAGAGAAGTATGGGGCAAAAATTTATCTTAAAAAGGAAAATGCCCAACGTGTCCGTTCTTTCAAAATCCGTGGTGCCTATTATGCTATTTCTCAGTTGAGCAAGGAAGAGCGAGAACGTGGGGTTGTCTGTGCTTCTGCGGGCAATCACGCTCAGGGTGTCGCATACACTTGTAATGAAATGAAAATCCCAGCGACTATTTTTATGCCTATCACAACTCCTCAGCAAAAAATTGGGCAGGTTCGTTTCTTTGGTGGTGATTTTGTTACGATTAAGCTAGTAGGAGATACTTTTGATGCTTCTGCTCGGGCGGCTATGGAATTCACACGGATGGAAAATCGGACTTTCATTGATCCTTTTGATGATGCTCATGTTCAAGCAGGTCAGGGAACGGTTGCTTATGAAATCCTAGAAGATACAGCTCGGGAGTCCATCGATTTAGACTTGGTCTTGGTACCAGTAGGAGGCGGCGGTCTCATCGCAGGAGTATCCACTTACATCAAGGAAAGCCAGCCACAAATTGAAGTGATCGGGGTAGAGGCGAATGGAGCCCGCAGTATGAGAGCAGCTTTTGAAGCAGGCGGTCCTGTCAAACTCAATGAAATTGACAAATTTGCGGACGGTATCGCAGTCCAAAAGGTAGGGGCATCTACTTATGAAGCAACGAAAAAGAATGTAGAAACGCTTATCGGGGTTGATGAAGGCTTGATTTCAGAAACCTTGATCGATCTCTATTCTAAACAAGGAATCATCGCAGAGCCTGCTGGTGCAGCTAGCGTGGCAGCCTTGGAAGTGTTGCGAGAATATATCAAAGGAAAAACTGTCTGCTGTATCATTTCGGGTGGAAATAATGACATTAACCGTATGCCTGAAATGGAAGAGCGCGCCCTCATCTATGATGGCATCAAGCATTATTTTGTAGTAAATTTCCCGCAGCGGCCTGGTGCCTTACGTGAATTTGTAAATGATATTTTAGGGCCAAATGATGACATTACTCGATTTGAATACATCAAGAGGGCCAGCAAGGGAACAGGTCCGGTCTTGATTGGGATTGCTCTGGCCAATAAGCATGACTATGCGGGTCTGATCAATCGAATCGAGCATTTTGATCCTTCCTTCATCAATCTAAACGGAAATGAAACGCTTTACAACATGTTAGTCTGATCCTAAAAATATTTTAGCAAAATCCCACTTTTTAATTGCAAGTGAGTGAGGACTGTGCTAGAATATACTATATTAAATTAAGGAGATGCGCTTATGTTACTGAATTTCTTTTTCTTCTTTCTCATTTTTGTCCTTCTTTGTGGTCTATTGGCATTTAGCTCGCTTTATGTCGTGCGCCAGCAATCTGTTGCCATCATTGAGCGTTTTGGTCGGTACCACAAGACTAGCACAAGTGGGATGAATGTCCGTTTGCCTTTGGGAATTGACAAAATCGCCGCTCGTGTTCAGTTGCGTTTGCTACAAAGCGACATTATTGTTGAGACTAAGACTCAGGATAATGTCTTTGTGACCATGAATGTGGCGACTCAGTATCGGGTAAATGAACACAATGTCACGGATGCTTACTATAAACTCATGCGGCCAGAAGCGCAGATCAAGTCCTATATCGAAGATGCTCTGCGTTCCTCAGTTCCAAAACTGACCTTGGACGAGCTCTTTGAAAAGAAAGATGAGATCGCCCTAGAAGTTCAAAAGCAGGTAGCTGAAGAAATGTCGACTTATGGCTACATCATTGTCAAGACCTTGATTACCAAGGTTGAGCCAGATGCAGAAGTTAAACAGTCTATGAACGAAATCAATGCCGCTCAACGCAAGCGCGTGGCAGCTCAGGAATTGGCAGAAGCAGATAAGATTAAAATTGTAACTGCTGCAGAGGCCGAAGCTGAGAAAGACCGTCTTCATGGGGTTGGTATTGCAGAGCAGCGGAAGGCAATCGTAGACGGCTTAGCAGATTCAATTAAGGAGCTTAAAGGCGCCAATGTTGAGTTGACAGAAGAACAGATTATGTCCATCCTCTTGACTAACCAGTATTTAGATACCTTGAATAATTTTGCAGATAAGCAAGGAAATAACACGATCTTCCTTCCAGCAAATCCTGATGGAGTGGAGAGTATTCGTACCCAGATCCTTTCAGCCCTCAAAGCTAAATAAATATAGAATATTCAGAATTATTTAATTTGTTTGTTTTGGTTTTTCTAAGTTGACAAACTGTATAAAAACCATTATATTAGTATTCGAAATAAGTTAGAGAGGAGTAAGAAATGGCTAAATCAAATTTTGAAAAAGTAGAGTCAGTCGTTGGATGGGTTCGTGACAAAAAAATTACAGGTTACCGTATTAGTAAAGAAACAAACGCGCGTGAAATGTCAATTATTGCTCTTGCTCAAGGACGTGCAAAAGTAAAGAATATTTCTTTTGAAACAGCTCTTGGCTTGATTGATTTCTACGATAAGAATCATGAAAAGTTTGAAGACTAATCTTCGGAAAGTGGGGAAACCCGCTTTTTTATTTTGCGAATAAAAAAACAAGGCGGATGTATCTTTTTCCGTCTTGTTTGTTTGCTTGGTTGTTTATTTCAAGAAGCGATGTAGGAATTCCTTGGTTCGTTCTTCTTTAGGATTGGTAAAAAATTCTTGTGGAGTGCCTTCTTCTGCGATGACGCCCTTATCCATAAAGATAACACGGCTGGAAACATCGCGGGCAAATTCCATTTCGTGGGTCACGACAATCATAGTCAGGCCTTCTTTAGCCAATTCTTTCATGATTTTCAGGACTTCGCCAACCATTTCTGGGTCAAGAGCTGAAGTTGGTTCATCGAAAAGGATGGCATCAGGATTCATGGAAAGCGCACGTGCAATGGCAACCCGCTGCTTTTGTCCACCTGAGAGTTGTTTAGGCTTGGCTTGCCAGTAGAGCTCTCCCATACCCACCTTTTCCAGATTTTCTTTAGCAATCTTTTCTGCTTCAGCACGCTCTCTTTTGAGCACGGTTGTCTGAGCTACGATGGTGTTTTCCAGCACATTGAGATTTTCAAAAAGATTGAAACTTTGGAATACCATGCCTAATTTTTCGCGGTAGTGAGTCAGGTCGTAGTTTTCGTCCAAGACATTTTTTCCACGGTAGAGAATTTCGCCAGCAGTAGGTGTTTCTAGGAGGTTGATGGAGCGGAGAAAGGTTGACTTTCCGCTACCTGAACTTCCGATAATGGAGATAACTTCGCCCTTGTGGACAGTAAGAGAAATGTCTTTTAAGACTTGATTCTCCCCATAGGATTTTTTGAGATTTTTAATTTCTAAAATTGTTTCGGTCATTGTTTCAATTCTCCCGTCTGCATTTGGTTGGCACCTGTTGTGTAATGATCTGTGTCAAATTTCTGCTCGATGAAACGAAGGATTCGAGTGACGGTAAAGGTCAAGACAAAGTAAATAACTGCGATAATAGTGAAGGTTTGGAAATACTGATAAGTCTGAGTAGCAATAGTATTTCCTGAGAAGTAGAGCTCCACCACGGAGATCACATTCAGGACAGATGTATCCTTGATATTGATGACAAATTCATTCCCCGTCGCAGGCAGAATGTTGCGGACCACCTGTGGCAGGACAACCTTGCGCATGGTTTGGCCGTGGGTCATTCCGAGCGCAGTAGCTGCTTCGAATTGTCCCTTATCAACGGCAAAGATACCACCGCGGACAATTTCACTCATGTAAGCACCAGTATTGATAGAAACGATAAAGATGGCTGCAGCTGTCCGGTCAATCGAAATACCAAAAGCCTGAGCCGTTCCATAGTAGATAACCATGGATTGTACAATCATAGGAGTACCACGGAAGATTTCAATGTAAACATTGAGGAACCAACCGAATAGTTTTTGCAGGAAGGCTAGAGCCTTATTTTTTGAAATGGGCGCTGTCCGATAGACCCCAATCAGCAAACCGATGAGGAGACCAGCGATTGTCCCTGTAATGGAAATGAGCAAGGTCAAACCAGCTCCGCGTAAGAATTGTGGCCAATTTTCCTTCCAAATCTTAAAAACTTTATTGAAGAATGTATCTTCTGCATCGTCAGTGTCAGTATCTACAGGCTGATTTTTAATCATCTGATCCATCAGCTGGACTTGGTCATCCGTTGAGAGTTTAGCGATAGCTGCATTAGCTTGCTCGATTCGGCTGTCGTCTTTACGCATACCGACGGCGATGGAAGCATCCTCTTCGCCAACCTCAAAGCCCTCTTTGAATTGGATCATTTTGAACTTAGAGTTGGCAGCTTCAGCTGTCAGAGCTTCGGGACGTTCAGAAATGTAACCGTCAATAACACCAGATTCTAGAGCTTGACGCATTTGGGCGAAATCTCCCATGGCGGTCTCTTGCTTAGCACCTGGCAGTTGAGAAATCAGATTGTAAAGATAGACACCTTGCTGAGAGGTGATTTTAGCATCTTTAAAGTCCTTGAGGGTCTTGGCATTGGCGTAGTTGCCGTCTTTTCGAACCAGCATAACAGGCTCACTGGTGTAGTAGCTGCTAGAAAAGGCGATTTCTTTTTTCCGTTCGGCTGTTGGGCTCATACCAGCGATAATCATATCGATTTTACCAGAGGTCAAGGCTGGAATCAGTCCGTTCCAAGAAGTTTTCACAACTAGAGGTTCCTTGCCCATTTCCTGAGCAATCTTCTTAGCAACTTGGACATCGTAGCCGTTGGCATACTGATTTGTTCCTTCGATTTTGACAGCGCCATTCGAATCATCATCTTGGGTCCAGTTGAAAGGGGCATAGGCCGCTTCCATCCCAATTCTAAGATAATCATCCGCCTGAGCTACGGTAAAGGTCCCCAGACAGACGAGGAGGGCTGTCAATAAGGTTAAAATGAATTTTTTCATATTCTCTTCTAGTCCTTCTAAAATAGTTCTTTCTATTCTACCGAAAAATATTCGACTTTTCAATCCTGGTAAGCCCTTACTTGAGAAAAATGCTATAATAGGATAAAGATTTAGAAAAGGACTTTGGTTTATGAAAAGGTACTTGTCAGGGATTTTTATTCTTTTTTTGAGTTTATTTTTTGCTGGAACGGTGTCAGCTTTAGACTATCAAATCCAGTCGTATCAAGGAGATTTGGAGATCCATGCCGATAATACAGCCACCTATACAGAAGAGGTGACTTATCATTTTGATGATGATTACAATGGCCAGATGGTCTCCTTAGGATCGGCGGGAAAGATGCCAGAAGGCTTTGCTATTGATTCAGATCCAAAAGTTTCCGTGAGAACGAATGGAGTCGTAAAATATGACTTTGAGCCACGAGTCACAGATTTAGGAGATGGCTACGAGGTTAAGATTTACAATGCGGGTAAAGAAGGCGATACGGTCAAAGTAACAGTCACATGGAACCTGACCAATCTTCTGTTTCTCCATAAAGATATTGCAGAGCTCAAATGGACGCCGATCAGTGATTGGGAAGAAGAGCTGCAAAATGTGACGATTAAGGTTTGGGGCCTGGGAACTTGGACCTTAACGGACATGTATGTCCATACAGGTTATTTTGGTCAATCGGCTACTATAAATAGGGACCGAGGTGATTATCGGATACAGCTATCTCATTTGCCTAGCAGGAAGAAGGTTGAACTGCATGGATATTGGCATCGCCAAGCTCTGCATCAGGCAGTAGAGGATCCAAAAGCAACCAACTATCTACAGACTTTTCAAGCAGTTGAGAAAGAGATTGTAGCCAAGAGCCAGTTTTATCATCGCTTGGGGAAAGTTTATCTGCCTCTTTTGGGGTTGTTCTTGCTGATGCTTTCGGGAATATTTTATTTGATCTTTCGAGTTAAGATTCGTCCTAGCCAAGCTTTTCCAAAAGATGCTCGCCTCTATGAAGCTCCGCAAGATCTGGCTCCGCTCATTGTAGCGGCCAATATCTTTGCTGTGGATATGAGGGAAGTCGATCCGACCAGTGGCGGACGAGCCGCATTGAAATTTGAAAATTTGGTGCAGGCGACCTTGCTGGATTTGATGGATCGAGGCTATATCGAGCTTTTAGGAACTGCAGACAAGCCAATCTTGAAACCAACTTCTAAAAAAGGTTTGTCAGAGTTTGAAGGTCAATTCTTACAGATGGCATTTGGTGACCATAAACAGACAGCTGTAGCAGACTTGTTTGAATCTTATCAGATTTCAGAAGATCTTTATAAAAATAAAAAATCAACAGATGAAGCACGAATCCGCCAAATTGGAAATCGAATAAAAAATCGCTTTTCAACTGATTTAAACCTTTTGTCTGAACAAGTATTAAAGGAGATTCGGGAGCTAAACTTGCTGGATCACTATCGTCCTTTGAAACGAGGAGAAAAGCTTCTCTTGTGGTTGGCTCTAATGGCAAGTTTCCTTGCTTTTGGCTTGTCTCTCTTGACATTTTTTATCTATTTGATCAAGCTAGACGGTTTTATTTGGTCCTATCTTCCGCTTGCAGCTGTCGCTTCGGTGTTGACCGTTCTGCTGGGCAGAGCCTTGCAGTTATATCAGCGGGATGGTGTCTTGAGCGATGAGGGGGCCCATGATTTCTATCTCTGGAATAGCTTTGCGAATATGCTACGCTACATCGCTCGCCTATACGATACCGAGGTAGAGGGCATTGTCCTGTGGAACCGACTTTTGGTCTATGCTACCCTATTTGGCTATGCGGATCGGGTTAGTCGGGTCATGAAGCTGCGTCAGATTTCCTTGGAAAACGCGTCTATGAATACTTATCTACAATATAATCTTCATCCTATTTTCTACGCAAGTTCCCATAGTTTTTCAAATTATGGACACATTGCCTCGACGGCCAGTCATTTTTCTGTTTCATCAGGAGGGGGAGCAGGAGGTGGCTTCTCTGGTGGCGGTGGAGGCGGAGGTGGCGGAGCCTTTTGATAAAAAGCTTGCTAAAGCCCTTGAGAAAGCTTTTCCTCTCCTCCAATATGTGGTATAATAAATGTTAAAGTTGTTTTAGGAGTTATGTATGTTTATTATTGAAATTTTAAAGTCCATTATTTATGGAATTGTTGAAGGAATTACAGAGTGGCTACCCATTTCGAGTACCGGCCACTTGATTCTGATTCAAGACTTTATCAAGTATAAAAATGAAAATCCAGCCTTCATGGAAATGTTCAATGTTGTCATTCAACTGGGAGCTATCTTGGCGGTTGTGGTGATTTATTTTGATAAGCTCAATCCTTTTAAGCCAGGGAAAACAGCTCGTCAAATTCAGCTGACATGGCAGCTCTGGGCCAAGGTAGTCGTTGCTGCTTTGCCAGCTGCAATTATCGGCCTTTTCCTAGATGATTGGTTTGAAGCCCATTTTTATAATCTGGTATCCGTTGCAATCATGCTGATTATCTACGGGGTTGCCTTTATCTATCTGGAAAAACGAGAGCAGGTGGAACCGACTGTTACAGAATTGAGCAAACTTCCTTATCAAACCGCTCTTTATATCGGTCTTTTCCAAGTCTTGTCCCTCTTTCCAGGAACTAGCCGATCAGGTGCGACCATTGTCGGTGGTCTCTTGAATGGTATCAGTCGACCAGTTGTAACAGAGTTTACTTTCTACTTGGGTATTCCAATCATGTTTGGTGCAAGTGGGCTGAAAATCCTGAAATTTATCATCAAGGGTAATTCTTTAGGTTTCGATCAATTATTCCTTTTATTGGTAGCGATGGGAGTGGCTTTCGGAGTCAGTCTTTATGTGATTCGCTTCCTGACAGACTATGTCAAGAATCATGACTTTACAATCTTTGGTAAATATCGGATCGGCCTCGGAGCCCTGTTGTTGGTTTACGGTCTGATCAAGGTTATTATTGGCTAATCAAGAGGCTGGGACAAAAGTCCTAGCCTCTCAATTGTCTTTGGATTGTCGAGCAAGACGCAGTGGTTGAGTGGGCTCTACTACGCTGACTTCATCAGCTTTTATAGCCCTACTCAACTGTGCGGAGGTGGGACGACGAAATCGAATTCTAACGAATTACCGATTTCTGTCCCACTCTCTTTTCTTATTTGACTCGTTATTTTTTTGAAATAAGTTTAGAATTTTAGTATAATAGAAAGACTATGAAAGTATGAGGTTAATGAGATGGAAGTGAAACAGATTAATGATTCGACGATTAAAATCACCATCCAATTGGAAGATTTAGAAGAACACGGCATGGAAATTGCAGATTTCCTAGTTCCCCAAGAAAAAACAGAAGAATTTTTCTATACAATCTTGGATGAGCTGGAAATGCCGGAAAGCTTCTTAGATAGTGGCATGCTGAGCTTTCGGGTGACGCCTAAGCCAGACAAGCTGGATGTCTTTGTAACAAGATCCAAGATTGATAAGAATTTGAATTTTGAAGATTTGGGCAATCTACCAGATCTGGATGAGCTCAGCCAGATGTCTCCAGATGAATTCTTAAAGACTTTGGAAAAAAATATCTTTGAAAAGAGTAAGGATGATCTCGAGGCGGTTAAATCTTTAGAGGCAGCAGAGGCTGATCAGGAGGATTCTTCAGAAGAGAAGGAAGAAGAGAACCTAGACCGTTATGTCTATTATATTCTGTCTTTTACTGATTTGCGCAGCGTAGTTTCTTTCGCCAAAACGGTTAACTATCCGATAGACCTGTCAGAACTCTATAAATATGACTCAGCCTACTACCTGACTATTTTGGTAGATTTGGAAGAGCAACCGGAGCTCTATCCAGCTTGGTTACTGGCTAAAATGCGGGAATTTGCTGAGGATACAGATATTACTCGTGCTGTCCTGCAAGAACACGGACGTCTGCTTTTGGTGACAGAAGCCATCCAACAGTTGCAGAAAGTTGAATGCGTATGATTGCTTTTCCATTGAAGTTCATTTTGGTGCTACTAGCGACATTTTTTGTCGGAGTTTTGCTGACTCCCCTAGTTCGGCTCTTGGCTTTTAAAATGGATGCAGTCGACTATCCTAATGCTCGACGAATCAATAAAAAGCCCATGCCGAGTGCAGGCGGACTGGCGGTTGTGGCAGCTTTTACCCTGGCAACTTTGGTCTTCATGCCGCAGATTGTTGGCCTCACTTTTTTTGAACAGACTTATTTTGACTATATTTGGCCGGTAGTGTTGGGGGGCTTGATTGTTGCCCTGACGGGGCTTATCGATGATATTAAAGAATTAAGTCCCCTGATGAAGTTAGGGGGGATTGTGCTGGCTGCCTGCCTGATTTGGTGGCTGACGGATTTCCGCTTGGATGATTTTAAGATTCCTTTTGGAGGTCCCCATCTCTTTTTCCCACCTTGGTTATCTTTCATTTTGACCATTCTCTGGATTGTCTCCATTACCAATGCGGTCAATCTCATGGACGGTTTGGACGGCCTTGTCAGCGGGGTCTCCATTATTTCCTTGCTAACCATGGGGATTGTTTCCTACTTTTTCTTACCGGGTCATAATTTATTCCTGACCCTGACCATTTTGGTTTTAGTGGCCTCTATTGCTGGCTTCTTTCCTTACAATTATCATCCAGCCATTATATATGGCGGGGATACGGGGGCTCTTTTCATCGGTTTTATGATTTCGGTCCTGTCTTTACAAGGCTTGAAGAATGCGACGGCAGTAGCGATTGTTACACCTATGATTATCTTGGGTGTGCCAATTACCGATACTTTTTTAGCAATCGTTCGTCGGACTTTGTCTGGTCAGAAATTCTATCAGCCTGACCGCCACCACCTTCACCATAGGCTCCTGTCCTTAGGATTGACACATCGGGGAACAGTTCTGGTTATCTATGGGATTTCGATGATTTTCTCTATGATTTCCCTCCTGCTAAATGTATCGACTCGTATCGGCGGACTCCTCCTCGTGATTGGCCTTCTACTAGGTGTTGAACTCTTAGTAGAACTAATAGGGGTTCTGGGGCCGCAGAGGACGCCTCTGCTCAATATCTTGCGCTTTATCGGAAACTCCTCTTATCGAGAAGAAGTTCGAGAGAAGAGATATCAAAAGAAACACAAACAAGAATAGTTCTAAACAAAATAAAAGCCTTTTGGGCTTTTTTTTGGTATACTAAAGTATGTAAATCAGCTAAGTAAAGAAAGGAAAAAGAAATGTCTGTCTTAGAAATCAAAGATCTTCATGTTGAAATTGAAGGGAAAAAAATTCTCAAAGGGGTAAATCTTACTCTGAAAACGGGAGAGATTGCAGCGATCATGGGTCCAAATGGAACAGGGAAATCTACCTTGTCTGCAGCCATTATGGGTAATCCTAACTACGAAGTAACTCAAGGAGAGGTGCTTTTTGATGGGGTTAATATCTTGGAGCTGGAAGTAGACGAGCGTGCTCGTATGGGACTCTTCCTTGCGATGCAGTATCCTAGTGAAATTCCTGGCATTACCAATGCAGAGTTTCTCCGTGCGGCCATGAATGCTGGCAAGGAAGACGATGAAAAAATCTCTGTCCGTAACTTCATTACTAAACTAGATGAAAAAATGGAACTGCTCAACATGAAAGAAGAAATGGCTGAGCGCTACCTCAATGAAGGCTTCTCAGGTGGTGAGAAAAAACGCAACGAAATCCTCCAGTTGCTCATGCTAGAACCAACTTTTGCGCTCTTGGATGAGATTGACTCAGGTCTGGATATTGATGCTCTCAAGGTCGTATCTAAAGGGGTCAATGCTATGCGTGGAGAGGGCTTTGGCGCTATGATCATCACCCACTACCAACGCCTGCTCAACTATATCACTCCAGACGTAGTTCATGTCATGATGGAGGGGAAAGTTGTTCTTTCTGGCGGTCCAGAATTGGCAGTTCGCTTGGAAAAAGAAGGCTATGCCAAATTGGCTGAAGAGTTGGGCTTCAACTATACTGAAGAAGTCTAGTCAAACATTCTTTTGACTTTGATAAAAGATAGGAGAATGACATGACGAAAGAATTAATTCACGAATTTTCACAGCTTCACGCAGAACCAGATTGGTTGGCTAATCAACGTCAGCAGGCTTTTGACAAGATGGACCAACTAGATTTACCAGTTATTGAGCGGGTTAAATTTCACCGCTGGAATCTGGGAGACGGACGGATTTCTGATAGCGAGCCTTTGACCAGTGTGCCAGATTTTACGGCTCTTGGAGACAATCTCAAGTTTATCCAAATGGGAACTCAAACTGTCCTTGAGCAATTGCCAGCTGACTTGGCAGAGCAAGGTGTGGTCTTCACTGATTTTCACACTGCTTTGGAAGAGATTCCAGAGCTGGTGGAGCAGCATTTTATGTCTGCGGTCAAGTACGACGAGGACAAATTGGCGGCTTACCATACGGCCTACTTCAACAGCGGTGCGGTGCTTTATGTGCCGGACAATGTTGAGATTGACCAGCCGATTGAAGGAATTTTTTATCAGGACAGCGAAAGCGATGTTCCTTTTAACAAGCATATTTTGATTATCGCGGGCAAGCATTCCAAGGTTAACTACTTGGAACGCTTGGAAACTTACGGCGAGGGCTCTGTTCCAGTAACAGCTAATATCACCGTCGAAGTCATTGCCCAAGCAGGTGCCCAGATTAAGTTTTCAGCCATTGACCGCCTAGGCGAAAATGTAACAGCCTATATCAGCCGCCGTGGCAAGCTGGATAATGATGCCATGATTGACTGGGCCATCGGCGTTATGAACGAAGGCAATGTCGTGGCTGACTTTGATAGCGACCTTTATGGTAAGGGCAGCCATGCGGATATGAAAGTGGTGGCTCTTTCCAGCGGTAAGCAAGTTCAGGGAATTGACACCCGCGTAACTAACTATGGCTGCAACTCTATCGGAAATATCCTGCAGCACGGGGTTATCCTGGAAAAAGGGACCTTGACTTTCAATGGTATCGGTCATATTATCAAGGGGGCTAAGGGTGCTGATGCCCAGCAGGAAAGTCGGGTTCTCATGCTGTCTGACCAAGCGCGCTCAGATGCTAACCCAATCCTCTTGATTGATGAAAACGATGTGACAGCTGGTCACGCGGCTTCTATCGGCCAGGTGGATCCAGAGGATATGTACTACCTCATGAGTCGGGGTCTTGATAAGGCGACGGCAGAGCGCTTGGTCGTGCGTGGCTTCTTAGGCTCAGTGATTGTAGAAATCCCTGTTAAAGAAGTCCGTGATGAAATGATTGAAAATATCGATATTATTCTCGCAAAAAGATAAAAAGCTGGGCCTTGTCCCTTGTAAGTAGATAGGAGTCTTCATGTCTGGATTTAATGCAGAAGTAATCAAGCAAGATTTTCCCATTTTGGACCAAATTGTCAATGATGAGCCTTTGGTTTATTTGGACAATGCGGCGACAACCCAGAAACCCAAGCAGGTGCTGGCAGCTATTGAAAACTACTATCTTAGAGACAATGCCAATGTCCACCGCGGTGTGCATACGTTAGCTGAGCGGGCAACTGCAGCCTATGAAGCAGCCAGAGAAAGAGTTCGCTCTTTTATCAAAGCAGCTTCTAGCAGAGAAGTCCTCTTTACACGAGGAACTACGACGGGGCTTAACTGGGTGGCTCAGTTTGCGTCTGAAAGGCTGCAGCCTGGTGACGAAGTGATGATTTCCATTATGGAGCACCATTCCAATGTTATTCCTTGGCAAGAAGCTTGTAGGAAGACTGGAGCCAAGTTGGTTTATGTCTATCTCAAGGACGGTGCTCTGGATATGGAAGATTTCCGTGCCAAGCTCAATGAGCGAACCAAGTTTGTTTCTCTGGCTCATGCTTCTAATGTCCTCGGGGTCATCAATCCCATCAAGGAGATTGCCCAGCTGGTTCATCAGCAAGGAGCGCTTTTGGTGGTGGATGGTGCTCAATCCATTCCGCACATGAAGATTGATGTACAGGATTTGGATGTGGACTTCTTCGCCTTCTCTGGGCATAAGATGGCAGGCCCGACTGGTATTGGAGTTCTCTATGGCAAAGAAGAGCTGCTAGAGCAGATGTCGCCAGTTGAGTTCGGCGGTGAAATGATTGATTTTGTCTATGAGCA
The DNA here is from genome assembly GCF_041432545.1 of Streptococcus sp. 27098_8_113. Classification (NCBI taxonomy): domain Bacteria; kingdom Bacillati; phylum Bacillota; class Bacilli; order Lactobacillales; family Streptococcaceae; genus Streptococcus; species Streptococcus sp. 27098_8_113. The sequence continues at coordinate 208,933 of NZ_JAPVZU010000001.1, forward strand.
GGAAGCGACTTGGAAGGAGCTTCCGTGGAAGTTTGAGGCTGGAACGCCGAATATGGCCGGAGCAATTGGTCTTGCGGCGGCCATTGATTATTTGGAAGACTTAGGTATGGATGCCATTGCCCAGCATGAGCAGGACCTGATTGCCTACGTATTTCCTAAGCTGCAGGCAGTGGAAGGCTTGACCATTTATGGCTCTCAGGATTTGGCTCAGCGCTCAGGTGTGATTGCCTTTAATCTGGATGGTCTTCATCCGCATGATGTCGCGACGGCTCTGGACTACGAAGGTGTGGCTGTTCGGGCGGGTCACCATTGTGCTCAGCCCTTGCTAACCTATCTGCAGGTACCAGCGACTGTACGGGCCAGCTTTTATATCTACAATACCTATGCGGATTGTGACAAGCTGGTAGATGCTTTAGAAAAGACAAAGGAGTTTTTCAATGGCACTTTCTAAGTTAGACAGTCTTTACAAGGCGGTTGTGACCGACCATTCGGCTCACCCCCATCATCATGGGAAGCTGGAAGATGTGGAGCAAGTAGTTCTCAATAACCCGACCTGTGGCGATGTTATCAACCTGTCTGTGAAGTTTAATGCGGAAAACCAGATCGAGGATATTGCCTTTGTGAATTCCGGCTGTACCATCTCAACAGCTTCGGCCAGCATGATGACGGATGCAGTTCTGGGCAAGACAAAAGAGCAGGCGCTGGAATTAGCAGAAGTCTTCTCGCAGATGGTTCAGGGCCAGGAAGACAGTCGCCAGAAAGAATTGGGAGATGGCGCCTTTTTAGCAGGCGTTGCCAAATTCCCACAGAGGATTAAGTGTGCGACCTTGGGTTGGAATGCCCTCAAGCGAGCAATTGAAGAAGATAAAAAGTAAGAATGTGAAAGGAAATTATGTCAGAAGAAAGAGTAGAACCAAAACCAATTGATCTTGGTGAGTACAAGTTTGGTTTCCATGACGATGTTGAGCCTGTTCTCTCAACAGGGAAAGGGCTGAATGAAGCGGTTATTCGCGAGCTCTCTGCAGCCAAGGGTGAACCAGAGTGGATGTTGGATTTTCGCCTTAAGTCCTACGAGGTTTTCAAGAAAATGCCGATGCAGACTTGGGGTCCAGATTTGTCAGAAATTAATTTTGATGACTTGATTTATTACCAAAAGGCCTCTGATAAGCCAGCTAGAAGCTGGGATGAAGTGCCTGAGAAGATCAAGGAAACCTTTGAGCGGATTGGGATCCCAGAAGCGGAGCGAGCTTACCTTGCTGGTGCAGCTGCCCAGTATGAGTCCGAAGTGGTCTACCACAATATGAAGGAAGAGTTCCAAAAGCTTGGGATCGTCTTTACGGATACCGACTCAGCTCTTAAGGAATACCCAGAGCTTTTCAAGCAGTATTTTGCTAAGTTGGTTCCGCCGACAGACAACAAGTTGGCTGCCCTTAACTCTGCAGTTTGGTCTGGCGGAACCTTTATCTATGTACCAAAAGGCGTTAAGGTAGACATTCCGCTCCAAACCTACTTCCGTATCAACAATGAAAATTCCGGTCAGTTTGAGCGTACCTTGATTATCGTTGATGAGGGAGCAAGTGTTCACTACGTAGAAGGATGTACAGCGCCTACTTATTCAAGTAACAGCTTGCATGCGGCTATTGTCGAAATCTTTGCCCTCGATGGGGCCTATATGCGCTACACCACTATTCAAAACTGGTCCGATAATGTCTACAACCTTGTGACCAAGCGGGCGCGAGCTATGAAGGATGCGACAGTTGAGTGGATTGATGGAAACTTAGGTGCCAAAACAACCATGAAATATCCATCAGTCTATCTGGACGGAGAAGGGGCGCGTGGTACCATGCTTTCTATTGCCTTTGCCAATGCTGGTCAGCATCAGGATACAGGGGCTAAGATGATTCACAATGCTCCGCATACCAGCTCATCTATTGTTTCCAAGTCCATTGCTAAGGGCGGAGGTAAGGTAGACTACCGCGGACAAGTGACCTTTGCTCGCAATTCTAAGAAATCTGTCAGCCATATCGAATGTGACACCATTATTATGGATGATTTATCTGCTTCAGATACCATTCCATTTAATGAAATCCACAACTCACAGGTAGCTTTGGAGCATGAAGCTAAGGTTTCTAAGATTTCCGAAGAGCAGCTCTACTACCTCATGAGCCGTGGCTTGTCAGAATCCGAAGCGACTGAAATGATTGTCATGGGCTTTGTTGAGCCATTCACCAAAGAACTACCAATGGAATACGCTGTTGAGTTGAACCGTCTCATCAGCTATGAAATGGAAGGGTCTGTTGGATAAAAAGAGGCGTTGGCCTCTTTTTAATTACGAATAAATCTTTGCTTAAGCAAAGTGTTTAAAAAATTCAGAGGACCTGTTAAACAGTAGCAGAATACTATATTGCTAGTCAACTCTCAAAGAACTTTTTTTGATTACGTTAAACGTTTATAAACTAAAGAAATACCACGAATCAATTGATTCGTGGTATTTCTTTTATAACTTCTCATTGACAAAGCGGATAAAATCGTTCCACCAGACTTTGAAAATGATAGCTTTTTCAACCTTTTTTTCTGTAATCATAGAAATAGAAGTTTTCTTATTTTCGATGTAGCCCTGGCCGATTGGCTCAGAATCTGTATAAGTGAGGGTGCCCACTACACTACCCTTTTTCAAGGGTGCCTGCAGCTCCTGTCGACTTGGAGTAAAGGTGACTTTATGTTCAGCCTGATTGGCTATCCGTTCTAAGATTACCAAGTCCTCACTAGCAACTGCAGCGACCTTATCTTCTTGGCTGTCTCTAACAGCTACTTGAGAGTTATTGTATCTTTCACCTTTTTTGACTAAGACTGTCGGAGAGAAATTCTGTGTAACGTAGGTCATTAGGCTAGATGTAACGCCAAAACGGGTATTAGGGTCGTTATCTTCCTGTGCGACCCCTAAAACGACTGTAATCAATCGCATCCCTTTTTCACTTGTCACGCCGACAAATGAAACACCATTCTGCTCAGATCTTCCTGTCTTCAACCCCTTCACTCCTGTCCGAAAACTAGGAGAGCCTTCCAACATTAAGTTGGGATTTTCTAGTTGGATTCCTGCAAAATTCACATGAGATTTGGAAGTGATGCCAAGGACCTCTGGGTAGTCATCGATCAGATGTGAGGCAATCACAGCTATATCATAAGCACTGAACTTATTGACAGTCTCTTGTTTTTTCTTGCTTTTAGAATTCTCTGCGGCCTCCTCTTCGGTATTGGTAGTTTCTAACGAACCATCTAGTAAACGAATATCCGTACCAGTAGCATTTACAATGGTTGCATCAGAAATATTCCATTCTTTGAGTTTGGCTTTCATCATCTTGACAAAATTTTCCTCATTTCCACCAACTTTTTCTGCCAGAGCAATGGTGGCGCTGTTGGCACTGGCCAAAAGAGAGGCATTCAGCAAGTCCTTTACCTTGTAGCGTCGCGCTTCCAGAGGCAAGTTTGCGATAGATGGATTTACTGTCAGCTGGTAAGCATAATCAGAAATATCAACCTCAGTTTCTAGGCTCAATTTGCCATCAGCAATGGCCTCGTAAACCAGATAAACAGTCAAAATGTTAGTAATAGCACCGACTTCTAGTGGGCTTGTAGCCTCCTTTTCATAGAGGATTTTTCCTGAGTTTGCATCGACAGCAATGGCGCTTTTAGCGGCAATTTCATAGTCATCTGCCAGAACAGGCTTGGCAATCAGGCTAAAGAATAGCAGTAGGAATACAAAAAGTTTTTTCATTTCTTTCCCCTAGATTAGTAATAAATCTATTGTAACATAAAAAAGCCGATATTTTTGATAATCCTATTCAAGAATCCTTGTAAAATATTGAACAAATTTTTATTTATAAGATTTTCTGCATTTTTATGAAAATATATGAAAATGCATAGAAATTTTCCTATACTTTGTTTCAATAAAAATAAGAAAAATGCATAGAATTTTAAAATTTTCTTAAATAAGACTTGTTTTTGTCTGGAAATGATGTATAATAATACATAATCTAAAGAAGGAGATTTGCTCATGAAAAAATCTAAATGGTTGGCTATTACTGGTTTGGTTGCAGCATCAGCGCTATTCTTGGCTGCTTGTGGCAAGTCAAGCACTAGCTCGGCAAAGACATATTCTTATGTCTATGGAACAGATCCAGATACATTGGATTATGTAAACTCCAATCGCTCCTCTACTTCTGACGTTATTGCCAATTTGGTCGACGGTCTTTTAGAAAATGATCAATATGGGAATCTTGTTCCTTCATTGGCTGAAGACTGGACTGTGTCTAAAGATGGCCTAACTTATACTTATAAGTTGCGTAAGGACGCTAAATGGTACACAGCAGAAGGTGAAGAATATGCTGCTGTCAAGGCACAAGACTTTGTCACAGGGCTTAAGCACGCTGCAGATGAAAAATCAGAAGCATTACCAATCGTGCAAAACTCTATCAAGGGACTAGATGCTTATATCAAAGGGGAAAGCAATGATTTCTCTACTGTAGGTGTCAAGGCGATCGACGATTATACAGTTCAATACACTCTGAATCAGCCAGAAAGCTACTGGAATTCTAAGACAACGATGGGCATTCTCTTCCCGATTAACGAAGAATTTCTGAAGAAAGAAGGCAAAGACTTTGGTACAGTGAAACCTTCCGGTATCCTCTACAATGGTCCATATGTATTAAAGTCATTTACTTCTAAGTCTGTTATCGAATATTCTAAAAACCAAAACTATTGGGACAAGGACAATGTGAAGATTGAAGATGTCAAGTTGACTTACTACGATGGTTCTGACCAAGAGTCATTGATCCGTAACTTTACTGATGGTGCTTACACACAAGCTCGTCTCTATCCGACTAGCTCAAACTACGCATCAGTAGAAAAGAAATACAAAGACAACATCATTTTTACTCCACAAAACTCAACTAGCTATTTCTATGCCTTTAACTTGAATCGTCAGGCTTATAGCCACACTTCTAAGACAGATGCCCAAAAAGCTGCCAGCAAAGAAGCAATTCAAAATAAAGACTTCCGTCAAGCAATCAACTTTGCTTTTGACCGTAAATCCTTTGGTGCCCAGATGAATGGTAATGAAGGAGCAACGAAGATCATCAGAAGCTTGCTTGTCCCTCCTAGTTTTGTGCAAGTAGATGGCAAGGACTTCTCGGATGTCGTTGAATCACAGTTGGCTTCTTATGGCGATGAATGGCAAGGTGTCAAATTAGCTGATGCTCAAGACAGCATTTACAACCCAGATAAGGCCAAGGCAGAATTTGCTAAGGCGAAAGAAGCTTTGCAAGCACAGGGAGTTGAATTCCCGATTCATCTAGATGTACCAGTTGACCAAACTGATAAAATCATGGTGCAGCGGACCAATTCCTTCAAACAATCTGTTGAGGCAGCTCTAGGCCAAGAAAACGTTGTGATTGACGTGCATCAAATGTCATCAGACGATTTTGATAACTCTACTTACTTTGCGGAAACAGCTGCCCAAAAGGACTATGACCTTAATATGTCTGGTTGGTCAGCGGACTATCAAGATCCAGTGACTTATTTGAATATCTTTAACCCAGAGACAGGGGATATCTTGGACAATATTGGTCTGACAAAAGGCCAAAACCAAGACCTTGCTTCCAAGGTTGGTTTAACGGACTACAAAGCGCTTTTGGATCAGGCAGATGCAGAAAAGCAAGATACCAATGCTCGCTATACCAAGTATGCAGCAGCGCAGGCTTGGTTAACAGATAGTTCTATTGTGATCCCATCTATTTCTGCAGGTGCGTCACCAATGGTTCAAAAGGTCGTACCATTTACCAAAGCCTACTCTTATGTAGGTATCAAGGGCGATACCTATGTATTTAAGGGAATGGAGCTTCAAGATAAGGTTCTGACAGTAGCTGATTATCAAAAAGCTTTGAAAAAATGGGAAAAAGAAAAAGAAGAATCAACTAAAAAAGCTCAAGAAGAGTTAGCAAGTCACGTTAAGTAACAGAAAAGAGGCTGGGACAAAAGTCCTAGCCTCTCAATTGTCTTTGGATTGTCGAGCAAGAAGCAGTGGCTGAGTGGGCTCTACTACGCTGATTTCATCAGCTTTTACAGCCCTACTCAACTGTGCGGAGGTGGGACGACGAAATCGAATTCTAACGAATGACCGATTTCTGTCCCACTCTCTTTTAAAGTGGAAAATCCTATATTTCGTTTATTTTTTTGAACTGTTGGATTTCTCCTCAAGTAGAATAAGAAAAGGTCCGATTTGTTTCGGACCTTTCATTGTTCATTTTGGTGCGATGACTTCCAAACCACCCATGTACGGACGTAGGACTTCAGGAATGGTTACAGAGCCATCTTCGTTTTGGTAATTTTCTAAGATAGCAGCCACTGTGCGTCCGACAGCAAGTCCAGAACCGTTGAGAGTATGAAGGAGTTTGACCTTGCCATCTGCTTCGTCACGGTAGCGGATTTGAGCTCGACGAGCTTGGAAATCTTCCGTGTTAGAGCAGCTAGAGATTTCACGGTAGGTGTTCTGAGCAGGAATCCAAACTTCCAAGTCGTAGGTTTTAGCAGCTGAGAAGCCCATGTCGCCAGTAGAAAGGGCAACAACGCGGTAAGGCAGATTGAGCTTTTGTAGGATGTTTTCTGCATTGGCAGTCATCTTTTCTAGCTCTTCATAAGATTCTTCTGGCTTGGCAAATTTTACCATTTCAACCTTGTGGAATTGGTGCAGGCGGATCAGACCGCGCGTGTCACGACCGGCAGAACCGGCTTCAGAGCGGAATGATGGGCTCATAGCTGTGAAGTAGATTGGCAATTCTTTACCGTCTAGAATTTCGTCTCGATAATAGTTGGTCAGCGGAACTTCAGCAGTCGGAATAAGCACGAAGTTAGTGTCGCTCAGTTCAAAAGTATCTTCTTTGAACTTAGGATATTGCCCGGTACCAAACATAGAGTCATGGTTGACCATATAGGGAGTGATGACTTCTGTATAGCCTTCTTTGCCATGCTCATCCAGCATGAAGTTGTAGATAGCACGCTCTAGTCTAGCTCCTAAGCCTTTGTAGAAGAGGAAGCGGGCTCCCGTAACTTTTGCGCCACGTTCCCAGTCCAGAATATCCAAGTCTTCGCCCAAATCCCAGTGAGCCTTAGCTTCAAAGTCAAATTGGCGCGGTGTACCCCAGCGGCGGACCTCTACATTGTCATCCTCGTCTGCCCCGACTGGCACGCTATCGTGCGGAATATTTGGCAGGGTTGTGGTGAACTCGGTCAACTTAGCATCTAATTCAGCCAAAGTAGCATCCAAGTCCTTGATTTCAGCAGATAGTTTTTGCATGGCTGCAATCTTATCATCTGCATTTTCTTTGTTGCGCTTAGCTTGGGCAATCTCTGCAGAAACGGTGTTGCGTTCTGCTTTGAGATTTTCTACTTTTACCAACAAATCACGTCGTTGCTCATCAATTTCCTTCATTTGATTGAGCACATCAGCTGCTACGCCACGGGTAGCTAATTTCTCTGCGACAGCATCAAAGTCTGTCCGAATACGTTTTAAATCTAACATAAAACCTCCAAAAAATAAAAGCACACCGAGGAAACTGTTGGAGCGGCTAGGCCGCGGTTCCATCCAACTTCACAGGTGTGCACTTGATTATGTATGTAGTTGTATTGCAACGGTAGAATTTCACACTAGGCTCCTATCTGCTCGCAGCACCCGCAGACTTTCTGAAAGAAGCGATAGTCTTACTTATCCGTTTCCTAGATTATACAGGATTTTCTATTTTTTTGCAAATAGATTTTTAAAGAATTGGCCAATTGTTTGGATCAAGGTAGGCAATTTGACAACCTTTTCATTCCCGATATGTTGCCGTGCAATTTTGAGAATCTTTCCAGTGTCCTTGGAGGCAAAGAGAAACTTTCCCTTGTCTGTAAACACTTCAAAATGGCGACTGACATTTTTACCAGAGACATTGGCACCGATCTGCTGGATGCTAGACCAAGGTAGCTGGATATAGTCTTCTACATTGGAATCAGCGTAGAATTCCAGTGCGACATCACCGACTAAAAACTTTCCAACCTTGCCACCTAAACCCAGATAGGAAACCCCTGTCGTTTGAAATTCAATCGATTTATTTTGCGATTGCGCCATAAAACATCTCCCTTTTAAATACTATAGCTATTATACCACAATAAAAAGAAGGCCGAAACCTTCTTTTTAATTACATCAAACCAGCAACGTGAGCTAGCACACCAACTACAAAGAGGGCGATGATGATAGTGATAGGGGATACTTTCTTCTTAAGCAACCACATACAAGCGAAAGTTAGAAGCAGTCCCATCAAACCAGGAATCAAAGAATCCAAGTTTTGTTGGAAAGTTGTAACTTTTTCAGGGGTTTGAGATAGTCCTTGCCCTACTTGAGCAAAGGCTTCTTGGATACCCTTATAGCCACTAGACAATTTGTCCCAATGAATATATGCTTTATCATCTAGCTTAACAGATGAAACGTTAAAGACAAACTTAATAGATACCCAGCGCTCAACCAGAACAGCCAAGATAAACATACCTAGAATTGAAGCACCTTTGGTAATGTCTTGGAGGATACCACCAGACATGTCCTTAGTGATTTCAGAACCAGCCTTGTAGCCCAATTCTTGTGTGTACCAGAGGAAAGCCATCCGGATAGCATTCCAAGCTAAGAAGAAGATAAGTGGGCCAATGATATTTCCAGTCAAAGCAAGAGATGCCCCAAGTGCTCCAAGGATAGGACGAACTGTGAACCAGAAGACAGGGTCTCCGATACCAGCCAGAGGTCCCATCATACCGATTTTAACCCCTTGGATAGCCGCATCGTCAATTGCTGCACCATTTGCTTTTTCTTCTTCAAGCGCAAGTGTAACTCCGATGATTGGAGCTGCAACATATGGGTGAGTGTTGAAGAATTCCAAGTGACGCTCAAGAGCAGCAGCTTGATCTTCTTTTTTAGTATAAAGCTTCTTAATAGCTGGAATCAGTGAATAAGCCCAGCCCAAGTTTTGCATACGTTCGTAGTTCCAAGAACCTTGCAAGAAAGTAGAACGCCACCAAACTTTTTGACGGTCAGCCTTTGAAAGAGTCAATTTTCCTGACTCATCAGGTTTTACAGTATTTAATTCTGTCATGATAGTGTGTCTCCTTTCTTAGTAGTCTTCTAGGATATCGCCGATTGGATCGTTAGATGAAGCTGTTGCTCCACCGCCACCATTTCCGCCTTTTTTAGACAGGGTAAGGTAGATGAGAGCGATAGCGACACCAATTGCACCAAGAGCAATCAGAGTGAGTTCGCTGACAGCAGCTAAAGCGAAACCAATAGCGAAGAATGGCCATACTTCACGAGTTGCCATCATGTTGATAACCATGGCATAACCAACAGCTACGACCATACCACCACCAATTTGCATCCCTTCTGATAGCCAAGCTGGCATAGCTTCAAGAGCAGCTTTAACGGACTCAGCAGGAATCATCAAAAGAAGTGCTGCAGGGATAGCAATACGTGCTCCTTGCATGAAGAGAGCGATAAAGTGAGCGCGTTCAACGCCTTTGATGTCTCCTTTTTTCGCAGCAGCATCTGCACCGTGAACCAAACCGACTGACAAAGTACGGACAATCATAGTTAAGAAGAGACCAGCAACAGCAAGTGGAATTGCAACACCTTGTGCTACAGCAATTCCTTTGCTTGAGAAGTCTCCACCCAGTACCATGATGATAGCAGCGGCAACAGAAGCGAGGGCAGCATCAGGTGCTACAGCAGCTCCGATATTAGCCCAGCCAAGAGCGATCAGCTGGAGAGAGCCACCAAGCATAACACCGGCTGCCAAATTACCAGTTACCAGTCCAATCAAGGTACAAGCAACCAGCGGTTGGTGGAATTGGAATTGGTCCAAGATACCTTCTAGACCAGCTAAGAAGGCAACAAAGACTACTAAAACCATAGAAATAATAGACATGTTTTAAATCCTTTCATAATAATATGAGAGCGAAACGTTTAAGATTATTGAACGTTGGCTTTGTTAATTAAGTCAAACAAATCTTTCTTAGAGTCATTTGGTACTTTACGTACGTCGAATTCAACTCCGAGATCACGCAATTTTTCGTAAGTAGCTACGTCGTCCTTGTCCATTGACAGAACGTTGTTGACCATTGTCTTACCAGTTGAGTGAGCCATTGAGCCGACGTTGAGAGTCTTGATTGGCACACCGCCTTCGATAGCGCGTAGGGCATCTTGTGGAGTTTCAAATAAGATAAGAGCGTGCGTATTACCAAAGCGTGGATCTTTTGAAACAGCAATCAGCTTATCAATTGGAACAACGTTTGCTTTAACATTACCAGGTGCAGCTTGTTTGATGAGCTCTTTACGAAGTTCATCTTTAGCTACTGAGTCAGAAGCAACGATGATACGGTCTGCTTTTGAATCTGGAGTCCAAGCTGTTGCAACTTGTCCGTGCAACAAACGAGTATCGATACGAGCAAGGTTGATTTTGAGCTTGCCGTCTCCGATAACAGTTCCTTCTGGGATAGCTGATTGAGTAACTGGTGCAGCAGCAGGAGCAGCGCTTTCTAGGACTGGATTCAGCTCTTCTGGAAGTGCTTTTACGCCTTCCTTAGCTTCCTTGATGATATTTGCAACGACAGCATCTACGCCAGCGTTTGCATCCATCATGCGCTCTGTGTAGGCTTGAATTAGCATAGGCAGGTTCAAACCTGTAATAATCGCGAACTTGCGGTCTGGATTTTCACCCATGACACGGCTAGCTTGGTTAAATGGAGACCCGCTCCAAAGGTCAGCCAAGACCAATACCTCATCGTCCGCATCAAACGAAGCCACTGCGTCATTGAATTTTGCATACAGATCATCAGGACCTTCGTTTGGCATGAAAGTTACAACTTGAACTTTTTCTTGCTCACCAAAAATCATAGAACCTGACTGATGAATGCCGGCAGCAAATTCACCGTGGCTGGCAATAATGATTCCAATACTCATTATTGTTTTTCCTCCTTATAAAATGTTTGACTTAAGTTTAAGAAAACTTTAAGGCTAACTATTATTATAAAACGTTTTCATGAAAAATGCAAGTACCTGAGTCAAAGCAACAAAGATTTTCAAATTCTATTTCTAGTGAAAAACGCTGTTATATCAGTCTTTTTTTATCCTTTCTTCTCACTAAATAATTAGATGAAGATTAGATTATCAATATAACTAGGTTAATATATGGAAATTGTTGAAAATTTCTATGAAAATGCTTATCTACTAGATTGATAGAAAGCAAATCTGTATAGGAAGAATTTATAGCTGAAGCTCAAGAAGTATTTTACAAAGCATCTATTTTCTGTTATAATCTTTTTTAGGAAGAATTCTCATTATCTACTTTTTAGCGAGTCTGGGTGGGTGGGAGCCAGATAGGGAAGCAGTGCGGATGGCGCTTTCGGTTAACATTTTTAAACGTAATGAAGTAATAAATTAGGGTGGAACCGCGTCTTGACGCCCCTAGGTCGCATAGCCTAGGACTGTCGGATGTGGTTCTTTTGCTTACTGAGCCTATTGTTCGAAAGAAAGGAGATTCGTGGAGAACCTTTATCTTGTAAAAGACGAGAACCAATTAGCAGCTTTTCGAGGTTTCGTCGCAAAGAATGCCGCAAAGTTGCAGGACTATCTAGCTTTTTTGAAAGACGAGTTTGCGGTTTATGACTTGCCGCAAGCCATCATTTGGTCCGATTTTGATTCTGCTACGCAGATCATTCGGGAAATTCCTGTGCCGGCTTATACAAATGATAAGCGGATGGTTATGACTCCCGAGTTGACGGTTTGGAAAGATTTGTATCTCCTTCAGTTGGAGAATTACGAGTCCTCTCACCAAACTCAAGCAATAGCCAACCACTATCAGTCTTTGTCTGAAAATTCTCTCTTGCAGATTGTGGGCCATGAGTTAGCTCATTGTTCGGAGCATTTTTCAGATGACTTTGATGGATACGGTGCCTATATCTGGTTTGAAGAAGGGATGGCTGAGTATATTAGTCGCAAGTATTTCTTTACAAATGAGGAATTTCGAGTGGAAAAAGCTTGTAATCAGTCTCTCGTAAAGCTCTTTCAGAAAAAGCACGGTTGGCACTCATTGAATGATTTTGGCACTTCAACTTATCAAGGGAATTATGCTAGTATTTTTTACGAATACTGGCGCAGTTTTTTGACAGTTGACAAGTTAGTAGAAAATCTAGGCAGTGTGCAAGCGGTCTGTGATTCTTATCATCGTTGGACGAATACAGATAAAACACTTCCCTTGTTGGATTGGTTCATACAGCAGAAAATAATAGACAAAGAGATATAAACAAACTAAAGGAGTAACAAATGTCTAAGAAATTAACCTTTCACCTCGCCAAAGTCAATTGCGAACCTAAAGGTTCGATTGACTAACGACAACCGCTATGGGGCGGTTTGTCTAGGCGATGTACTAGCTTTTCAAAAGGGAAATAATCGTTCCCTTTTGAACGCTTCGCAAGAATCTCAAGAAACTAAAGGAGTAACTAATGTCTAAGAAACTTACCTTTCAAGAAATTATCTTGACTTTACAGCAGTTCTGGAATGACCAAGGCTGTATGCTCATGCAAGCTTATGATAATGAGAAGGGGGCGGGAACGATGAGTCCCTATACCTTCCTGAGAGCTATTGGGCCTGAGCCTTGGAACGCGGCCTATGTAGAGCCGTCTCGTCGGCCAGCAGATGGCCGTTATGGGGAAAATCCCAACCGTCTTTATCAGCACCATCAATTTCAGGTGGTCATGAAGCCATCTCCAAGCAATATCCAAGAACTTTACTTGCAGTCTTTGGAGCTCTTGGGCATCAATCCGCTGGAGCACGACATCCGCTTTGTTGAGGATAACTGGGAAAATCCGTCAACTGGTTCAGCTGGTCTGGGCTGGGAAGTCTGGCTGGATGGTATGGAAATCACGCAGTTCACTTACTTCCAGCAGGTCGGAGGTCTGCCAACTCAACCGGTGACAGCTGAGGTGACTTATGGTCTGGAGCGTCTGGCTTCTTATATCCAAGAAGTGGACTCAGTTTACGACATTGAGTGGGCTGATGGTGTTAAGTACGGTGAAATTTTCACTCATCCTGAGTATGAGCATTCTAAATACAGCTTTGAGGTCAGCGACCAAGACTTGCTCCTGGGGAATTTTGAGAAGTTTGAAGCGGAAGCTAAGCGCTGTCTGGACGAGCATCTGGTGCACCCGGCCTATGACTATGTTCTCAAATGCTCGCATACTTTTAACCTCTTGGATGCGCGTGGAGCCGTATCTGTGACAGAGCGGGCTGGTTATATTGCTCGTATTCGTAATCTGGCGCGTGTCGTGGCCAAGACCTTTGTGGCTGAGCGCAAGCGTCTAGGCTACCCACTTTTGGATGCAGAGACTCGCGAGAAACTCTTGGCAGAGGAGGGAGAATAATCATGGTAAAAAATTTATTAGTTGAATTAGGCTTGGAGGAAATGCCAGCCTATGTCGTGACACCGAGCATGAAGCAGCTGCGCGACAAGATGGGAGCCTTCCTTACAGACCATCGTCTGACCTTTGAGAAAATTGAAATGTTCTCAACGCCTCGTCGTTTGGCAGTGCGCGTAGTTGGCTTGGCGGACAAGCAGTCTGATCTGACAGAAGATTTCAAAGGCCCTTCTAAGAAAATTGCTCTGGATGCAGATGGCAACTTTACCAAGGCTGCTGAAGGATTTGTTCGTGGCAAGGGCTTGACGGTTGAGGACATTACTTTCCGCGAAATCAAGGGCGAAGAATACGTCTATGTGACTAAGGAAGAGGTCGGCCGCCCGGTAGAGGAAATCATCCCAGCAGTGACGGAAGTTCTGCAAGCTTTGACCTTCCCTGTCAGCATGCACTGGGCCAACAACACCTTTGAATACATCCGCCCAGTCCACACCTTGACTGTGCTCTTAGATGAGCAAGTCTTTGATTTGGATTTCTTGGACATCAAGAGCGGTCGTACCAGCCGTGGACACCGCTTCTTAGGTCAGGAAACGGAGATTGCTTCTGCAAATTCTTATGAAGATGACCTGCGTGCTCAGTTTGTCATTGCCAGTCCTATTGAGCGGGAAAAGATGATTATCGAACAGATTCGGGCGTTAGAGCAGGAGCACGGTGTTTCTATCGAGATTGACGAAGACTTGCTCAATGAAGTGTTGAATCTGGTAGAATATCCAACTGCTTTCTTGGGTAATTTTGATGCTAAATACTTAGAGGTGCCAGAAGAAGTCTTGGTAACTTCCATGAAAGAGCACCAGCGTTACTTTGTTGTGCGCGATGCTGAAGGCAAGCTTTTGCCGCACTTTATCTCTGTCCGTAACGGAAATGCAGAGCATTTGGAAAATGTCATCAAGGGGAATGAGAAAGTCTTGGTGGCTCGTCTGGAAGATGGGGAATTCTTCTGGCGGGAAGACCAAAAACTAGCTATTGCCGACTTGGTTGAAAAGCTGAGCAATGTGACCTTCCACGAAAAGATTGGCTCTCTGGCAGAGCACATGGAGCGGACTGGCAAGATTGCTGCTCTCTTGGCGCAAGAAGCAGGCTTGGATGCTGATGAGACAGCTGATTTGGCTCGTGCAGCGGCTATTTATAAGTTTGACTTGCTGACTGGCATGGTTGGGGAATTTGATGAGCTGCAAGGTATTATGGGTGAAAAGTATGCTCTTCTGGCTGGTGAGAATGCTGCAGTGGCAGCTGCCATTCGGGAGCACTATATGCCGACTTCAGCCGATGGCGAATTGCCTGACACCAAGGTCGGTGCTGTCTTGGCGCTGGCTGATAAGCTGGATACTATTCTGTCCTTCTTCTCAGTTGGCTTGATTCCGAGCGGTTCCAATGACCCTTATGCGCTGCGCCGTGCGACTCAGGGTGTTGTGCGTATCTTGGACAAGTTTGGCTGGAACATTGACTTGGCTCAACTTCTTGGTCGACTTTACGAACTCAAGTTTGATAGCCTAAGCTATGACAACCAAGAGGCCGTGCTAGACTTCTTCCGTGCCCGTGTTGAGAAAATGATGGATCGCAACATTCCAAAAGACATCGTGACGGCTGTTCTTCAAAGCACTCACTTCGTTGTACGCGATTTGGTAGAAACGGCTGGGCTTCTGGCAGAAAAAGCTCAGGAAGATAACTTCAAGTCAGCGGTGGAAAGCCTATCTCGGGTCTTCAATCTAGCTGAGAAAGCCCAAGGGCAGACAGCTGTCAATCCAGCCCTCTTTGAAAATCAAGAGGAAAAAGACTTGGCTGCAGCCATTGAAAAAGTGGGGCTGACGCCTGACTTAGCTGCCAATCTGGACCAACTCTTTGCTCTCAGTCCAGTTATCGATGCTTTCTTTGACCATACTATGGTCATGGCAGAAGATGAGGCAGTGCGTAACAATCGCCTAGCTCTCCTAGCTTCTTTGACAGCCAAGGCCGGCCAGCTGGCGCAGTTTAATCAGATTAATACCAAATAAAAGGTAAGAGAGGTAGAATCATGGATCCTAAAAAAATTGAACGTATTAACGAACTGGCTAAAAAGAAAAAAACGGAAGGTTTAACTGCTGAGGAAAAAGTGGAGCAAGCCAAGCTTCGTGAAGAGTATATCGAAGGCTACCGCCGCTCAGTTCGCCATCACATTGAAGGCATCAAGATTGTTGACGAGGATGGCAATGATGTAACGCCTGAAAAATTGCGCCAAGTTCAGCGCGAGAAAGGTCTTCATGGCCGCAGTCTAGATGATCCAAATTCATAATAACAAGAAAATAGACTCCGATTTATGATTTCGGAGTCTTTTTTTGCAGTTTATAACTTAGCTTAAGGCTAAGAATATTTATGGACTTTATATCGAGGGATACAGCATTTATAAAGGAAAATCAAGAAATAATGCCTAGCAAGCGAGTAGACAAGCTTGGTTTTTTATCCTTCTATATAGTCTCTTAATGCTTGACCACTTAGGCCGACATTGAGGGCAATCAGTAGCTTGATGCGAGCCTTCGGTGCATTGAGCTCTTTGACAAACATGATTCCGGCTTGGTGCAGCTTGACACCACCGCCTTCATAGGCGTAGACAGGTTCAGCAATACCGTTGAAACAACGTGAAACGAGAGCGATGGGGAGACCAGCTTCTGCCATCTCTGTTAATGTTTCCGCAGTTTCTTTTGGCAGATTGCCTGCGCCAAAGGCTTCGATGATGAGACCGTCTAGCTTTTGCCAATCCAGCATATCAAGCAGTTCTGTTTTCATACCGGCATAGGCTGGAATGATGGGTACCAGTCCCGAAATGCTAGTCAGATCAAAGCGGACGCGGGGCTCCGCTGTTTTAAAGTAGAGGATTTCCTGCTTCATAACGAGGCCCAGAGGACCGTGTGTCGGAGTTTGAAAGGTGCTGACATTGGTGGTGTGGGTTTTGGTGACATACTTGGCAGCATGGACTTCATCATTCATGACGACGAGGACACCCTTGCCACGAGCTTTCTGGTCACTGGCCACCCGCAAAGCAGTCAGGTAGTTATAAACTCCGTCACTGCCGAGTTCATTTGAACTTCTCATAGCTCCGGTCAAAACGACAGGGATATCAGGCAGTTCCATGGTATCAAGGAAGTAGGCTGTTTCCTCCAGAGTATCGGTTCCGTGGGTAATGACTACTCCATCGTATTGGTCAGCGTCAGCCTTGATCTTTTGGTAGAGTTCCAGCATGTGCTGGGGAGTGATGTGAGGGCTGGGAACGTTGAAGAAATCAACGACCGTTACTTCAATACCATCTAAGGGAACTGCCACATGGTTCATGGGATTGTCTTGGCTGCTATTGACAGCACCGCTTCCGTCAGCCTGCATGGAAATGGTGCCACCAGTATGTAAAACTAAAATCTGCTTATTCATAGATGTGCTTCTCCGTGAATTGTGTTATAATTTATTGTATCATAAAAGGAAAGAATGAGAAAATCAATGGAAATAAAAGCCGTCTTTTTCGATATCGATGGAACCTTGATTAATGACAGTCGAACCGTCTTGAAATCGACAGAGGCCGCCATTAAGAGTTTGCAAGAACAAGGGATTTTGGTCGGTTTAGCGACAGGCCGCGGCCCCTTCTTTGTCAAGCCTTTTATGGATAAGCTGGATTTAGACTTTGCTGTCACCTACAATGGTCAGTATATTTTTTCAAAGGACAGGGTTATTTCTGCCACACCGATTGATAAGCAGAGCCTGCGTGATTTGATTGCCTATGCCAAGGAGCACCGGAAAGAGATTTCCTTGGGGACAGAACAGGCCATGCAAGGTTCAAAAATTATGACCTTTGGTATGAGTTCCTTTTCTCAGTGGGCAACCCAGTTTATCCCTAGGAGCATGACTCGGACGGTGAGCTGTGGTTTTAACAAGATTGTGAGTAAGGCCCTGCCTCAGCATGAAGAAGACCTGTTGAAATTGATTCAAGAGCCTATTTATCAAGTGCTGATTTTGGCGGATCCGGCTGAGAGTGAAAAAATTGAAGCGGATTTTCCCCATTTGAAATTTACTCGTTCGAGCCCCTATGCGGCGGACATTATCAATCAAGGGATGTCCAAGCTGGAGGGGATTCGTCTAGTTGGTCAAGAATACGGCTTTGATATCCATCAGGTCATGGCCTTCGGAGATTCAGACAATGACTTGGAAATGCTGTCGGGAGTTGGCTTGTCTATTGCCATGGGAAATGGGACCAGCTCTGTCAAGGAAGTAGCCAAGCATACGACTAGCAGCAATAGTCAGGATGGGATTCATCGGGCGCTGGAACATTTCGGTATTTTGGCCAGCGAGAAAGTCTTTGTATCCCGCGATCACCACTTCAATAAGGTCAAGACCTTCCATGGTGTCATGGATGAGTCTACGCAGGAAGAACCCATCGCTTGGACACCAGAGGAAGCTCGGCATCGTGCTGACTTCAAGTTGGAAGAGGTAGTTGAATTTCTCAGAGCTGCCAGCTCTTCAGAGGAAGAATTTGATCAGTCGATGGCTAGAATGCACGAGGCTTTAGATAAGGCTGCTGCCAAGGTACGAAGCAAGCGAGAGGCCGAAATTTCCTTGGTTGGGCAAGTCGATGCCCTGATCGACATGCTCTACTTTACATATGGTAGCTTTGTCTTGATGGGAGTCGATCCCGAGCGGATTTTTGATATTGTCCATCAGGCCAATATGGGGAAAATTTTCCCAGATGGAAAAGCGCATTTTGATCCCGTGACTCATAAAATCCTAAAACCAGATGACTGGGAAGAGAAATATGCGCCAGAACCAGCGATCGAACGTGAGTTGGAACGCCAGATTCAGGCCTATCAGCGCAATGTGGAAAAGACGCAAAAAGAAACAAAAGACGAAGAGTAGTGACTCTTCATTAGCTAAATTTTTATTTTACGATACTCAATCGGATTATTTTACGGAGGTTTTCTCATGTTATCAAGAGTTGAAAAATTTGAAGCAGCCTTGGCTCAGACAGAATGCGATGCTGTTCTAGTAACCAATCTGAAGAATATTTACTATCTGACTGGTTTCAGCGGGACAGAGGCGACAGTTTTCATTAGCAAGTCACGACGGATTTTCCTGACGGATTCTCGTTATACCTTGATTGCCAAGGACGTGGTTGAGGGCTTTGATATTGTTGAAACGCGGGATGCGGTTGGTGAAATTGCTAAAATCATTGCGGACGACAAGCTGCAAAAAATCGGTTTTGATGATGAAATTTCCTATGCTTACTTCAAGATGCTGGAAAGTGTGTTTGCTGGTCATGAGCTGGTGCCGATGACAGGTTTTATTGAAAAGTTGCGCATGATCAAGGATGAACAAGAAATCGCGACCATTTGCAAGGCCTGCCAGATTTCTGACCAAGCCTTCCTAGACGTGCTGGACTTTATTAAGCCTGGTCAGACGACAGAGCTGGCTATCATGAACTTTTTGGATGCTCGCATGCGCCAGCTAGGTGCTTCAGGTGCCTCCTTTGACTTCATCATCGCTTCGGGCTACCGTTCTGCTATGCCGCACGGTGTGGCTAGTGACAAGGTCATCCAAAATGGTGAAACCTTGACTATGGACTTTGGTTGCTATTATAATCACTATGTCAGCGATATGACACGGACTGTTCATGTGGGGCAGGTGACAGATGAAGAGCGGGAAATTTATGATATTGTCCTGCGCAGCAATCAAGCCTTAATAGAAGCGGCTAAAGCTGGACTCAGCTGTATTGATTTTGACCGGATTCCTCGTCAAATTATCAACGATGCAGGCTACGGACCTTACTTCAGCCACGGGATTGGCCACGGGATTGGTCTGGATATCCATGAGATTCCTTACTTTGGCAAGTCAGAAGAGCCAATCAAGGCTGGCATGGTCTTGACCGATGAGCCGGGCATCTATCTGGATGGCAAATACGGCGTTCGGATCGAAGATGATCTTCTGATTACAGAGACTGGTTGTGAGGTCTTGACCCTCGCTCCAAAAGAATTGATTGTGATTTGAGAATTATCAAGCTTTATGGTAGAATAAAGAGTAAATTATTTATTAAAGAGGTAAAAAACAAATGATTGAAGCAAGCAAGCTGAGAGCTGGAATGACTTTTGAAACTGCAGATGGTAAATTGATCCGCGTGTTGGAAGCAAGCCACCACAAACCAGGTAAGGGAAATACTATCATGCGTATGAAATTGCGTGATGTTCGTACTGGTTCTACATTTGAGACTAGCTACCGTCCAGAAGAAAAATTTGAACAAGCTATCATCGAAACAGTACCAGCACAATACTTGTACCAAATGGATGGTACTGCGTATTTTATGAATACTGAGACTTATGACCAATACGAAATCCCAGTCGTTAATGTAGAGGACGAGTTGAAATTCATCCTTGAAAACTCAGATGTGAAAATCCAATTCTACGGATCAGAGGTGATCGGTGTGACAGTACCTACAACTGTTGAATTGGTGGTAACAGAAACACAACCATCTATCAAAGGTGCTACTGTAACAGGTTCTGGTAAACCAGCAACTCTTGAAACAGGTCTTGTTGTTAACGTACCAGACTTCATCGAAGTTGGGCAAAAATTGGTCATCAATACAGCAGAAGGAACTTACGTTTCTCGTGCGTAATTTCAATCTTTCATATAGAAAGGAATTCTTATGGCAAACGAACAATTAGGCGAAATCGTTATTGCGCCACGAGTCTTGGAAAAAATTATTGCCATTGCTACGGCTAAGGTAGAGGGCGTTCATTCTTTTGCAAATAAAAGCATGTCCGATAGCCTTTCTATGCGTACGCTTGGACGCGGTGTTGCGCTGCATACGGATGAAAGTGGCGACATATCAGTGGATATCTACCTCTATCTGGAGTACGGTATCAGTGTACCAACAGTTGCAGTTGCGATCCAAAAAGCAGTCAAAAGTGCTGTGAACGATATGGCTGAAGTGGAGCTGTCTGCTGTTAATATCCATGTGGCAGGCATTGTTCCAGAAAAATCACCAAAACCAGATTTGAAAGATCTGTTTGATGAGGATTTCCTCAATGACTGATGTTTTGTTAGAATCTAGAAGAGAGCTACGTCAGCGGGCTTTTCAGGCTTTGATGAGTCTGGAATATGAGGGTGACGCCATTGAGTCTTGCCGCTTTGCTTATACCTATGATAAGGACGAAGAGGAGACAGATGCTGAGGTCAATATCCCAGCCTTTCTACTCAACTTGGTCACAGGGGTGCTCCAGTCCAAGGAAGAATTGGATAAAAAAATTGCCCAGCACTTGAAAGCAGGCTGGACAGTTGAGCGTCTAACTTTGGTGGAAAAGAATATCCTGCGATTAGGCATCTTTGAAATAACAGAGTTTGATACTCCGGAGCGAGTAGCGGTCAATGAAGCCATTGAACTTTCCAAGCAATTTTCTGATGAAAAATCAAGTAAGTTTATCAATGGTATTTTAAGCCAATTTATAACAGAAGAAAAAGACTGAGACGACTGCCTCAGCTTTTTTGGTTTTCGATAGTTGCAGTCGCTGACAAATCATAAGAAAGTTTCTGTAGGTCTATGGCTGGACCAGTCTAGCTTGCTATATGTTAACGGCGACCTAGGTCTCGGCTGGTTACTTTTCCTATAGATTCATGGTAACTTAGGCCTCGGTCGTCTACTTTTCCTATAGATTCATAGCAACCTAGACCTCGGCTGGTCAATTTTCCTATAGTTTAATGGCAATGTAGGTCTCGGCTGATCACTTTTCCTATAGATTCATGGCAACTTAGGCCTCGGCTGGTTACTTTTTCTATAGATTCGTGGTAACTTAGATCTAGGTTGGTCACTTTCCCTATAAATTCATGGTATTCTAGATCTCGAACGCTCTTTTCATATCTGTTTATAGGATAAATCGCTTTCGTTTCTTACGATTTTTACTAGGTCTTTTAGAGATGAGGAATGGTCTAGTCAGTCTAAGTAAGAAAAGAAAGAGATAATAGAACATCTCCTAAAGAGCAATTTTTTAGAAGAGAATTTTTGAGGGAGATCTTTGGATTTAATAACTATTTGAATACGGCTATATGGGGAAATTTAAATTGATAGTAAACTTGATAATGTTGAAAAAGTTTCTGTCTATTTTTGTATAATATTTCTACATAAAAACTTTATGGACTAAATAATAATTGATATAATAGGAAAGAGGGAGTATCTAATAGATTGTATTGTTAAAAGCTCTAAGGTACTTGAAAAATTCTAAGAAGAGGAAGAGCTTAGAGCAGGTGAATACATGGATTATTTGCAGATTACAAGAGTATAAGTATGACGATTGTTTTGATTTCAGTTATTACTGCATTTCTATATCATAAAATCGCAGAACATTTTAAGAATAGTTATATTGATTGGATTCTATTTCTATCATTGATTTTATTTCATTTTATATGGGATTACTATTTCTTACCAATTGACATAGTAATAGCCCTCAGTGGGGTACATCTACTATCAAATTTCTTTGAAAAGGTAAGAAGTAAACAATGAAACTGATTTAGAGAGAATCACAATAAAATGAAAGATAAAAAGTTGGGTATTTAAAATGAAACATTTTTTGCAGGTCTTGGTTCAATAAACTTTGCTAGTTATCTAATTGCTATAGGTGTAGGATTGGCACCTCTCTTTCACATTTTTATAATCGGTTCGGAAGTAAGTTTTGGGAAAATAGTATTGTCTATAATAGCTATATTTTCAATCATTGTTTTAACAATTGCTCGAATTTATAGAAGATTTTTCTATGTAGATTAGTTCGATTTTCTTTAAAGTTTGGGAAAATCTTATCTTTCTAAAAAAACGGACAGTGCTATTGAAATGCAGGTGATAGCCTAAGAAAAGCGGTAGTGATTCTAACACCAAAAAGTAATCAGGGATTGAACTACATTAAAAAAACTTTAAAAGAAAAGCTTTATGAAAGAAAAGCTTTTTTTGATGAGTCTAAAGAAATATTTAGCTTCATTATCTTAAACAAGACAGAGAGAGCTGGTGAATTTCGTATAAAACTAATCTGAAATCATACATAAAGCTTTGGAATAAAAAATGATCTATGAAAACCTTTACATTTCGATAGATAATCTGTATAATAAATACAGAAAACGTTTGCATACGTATTTTCTATAGGAAAAAATAAAGGAGTTTTTTTATTTATGAAAAGAAACTATCATCTACAGTCTCGGACCAGTGAAAAGCGTCATTATTTTGGGATTCGTCGCTTAAAAGTCGGAGTAGCATCTGTCGTGATTGCATCCGGCTTCCTCTTTGGAGGTGCTCAGTTAGCCAAAGCGGATGAGACAAAGGCTACGACTAGCCCAGTAACGAAAGCAGTATTAGCTGCTAATTCAGAAGTTTTGCCTAAGCCAGCAGATGAAGCAAAAGCTGAGGAAGTGGATAGTTCAGCGCAAAAAGAAAGCGAACAAAAAGGAGAGATCGAGAAAAGTACTCAGCCTGAAGCAGTAGTAAGTCAAGCTGCCCAACCTACAGAGGTGGTAGACTCTAGTGCGACTCCAGAAGCAGCTGGGAAAGAAGCAAAAGAAACAGCTGCATCTGACGAGAAAGAAAAGCCAGCGTCAACTAATCAGTCGGAGACATTGCCAAAGGATGCTATCGCAGATGGCCATATGCGTTTCCATTTCAAAAATCTACCATCCGAGAATCTGGATAGCTTAGGCTTATGGACTTGGGATGATGTTGAAACGCCTTCTGGTCAAAAGGGAGGTTGGCCGACTGGTGCGACTAGTTTTGCGACAGCTAAAAAAGATGATTACGGCTATTACCTTGATGTCAAGATGGCAGAGAAAAGAAGCAAGGTTAGTCTCTTAATCAACAATACGGCAGGTCAAAACATTACGGGAGACAAGACAGTTGAGCTGCTGAGTCCTCAGATGAATGAAGTTTGGTTTGACAAAGACTACAATCCTCATACCTCTGAGCCCTTGAAAGAAGGAATGCTTCGGATCAATTATTATCGTACAGATGGTCAGTATGATAAGAAATCCCTCTGGCTCTGGGGAGATGTGCAACATCCAGGTCAAAATTGGCCTGATGGCGTGGACTTTGAAAAGACTGGGAAATACGGTCGCTACGTAGATGTTCCTCTGAAAGAGGCTGCAAAGATGGTTGGTTTCCTGCTTTTAGATGAAAGCAAGTCAGGAGATGATGTGAAGATTCAAAAACAGGATTATAATTTCGCAAATTTGGGTAAAACTAGCCAGATTTTCTTGCGTGATGCGGATCCAACGGTTTATACCAACCCTTACTTTGTCAATGATATCCGCATGACAGGAGCCCAGCATGTTAGCCTGACAGAAATTGAGGCGACCTTCTCTACCTTAGAAAACGCTAAAAAAGAAGACATTCTGAAAAACCTAAAAATTACCAACAAAGATGGCGGAGAAGTCGCTGTTAAAGATGTGGTTCTGAATTCAAAGAATAAAAGTGCAAAATTGATCGGTGATTTTAACCAAGCTCAGTCACCTTACCTTATCAAATATGGCAATGACCAATTCAAAACCAGCATGAACTGGCAGTTGAAGGACAGTCTTTACAAGTATGATGGTGATTTGGGCGCGCGTGTTTCTCAAGCGGGCAAACAAGTGGATCTGACCTTCTGGTCACCAAGTGCGGACCAAGTCGATTTAGTGGTCTATGACAAAGAAGATCAGAACAAGGTTCTTGGGCGCATAGCTATGCAGAAGGGGGAGTCTGGCACATGGACTAGTAGCTTGACGCCTGAGAGCGGGCTAGGTCTTTCTGACTATCGTGGCTATTTCTATCATTATGAAATTAGCCGTGGCGGCAAAAAAGTTCTTGTGCTGGACCCATATGCCAAGTCTTTAGCAGCTTGGAACAATGAAGATGCGGACAAGGGAGATGCCTACAAGATTGCCAAGGCAGCCTTTGTAGATCCAAGTGAATATGGACCGAAAGACCTGACCTATGCCAATATTCCAAACTTCAAGAAGCGGGAAGATGCCTTGATTTATGAGGCGCACGTTCGTGACTTTACCTCTGATCCAGCTATCTCAAAGGATTTGAAATCTCAATTTGGGACCTTCTCAGCTTTCATTGAGAAATTGGATTATTTGAAAGACTTGGGAGTGACGCATGTTCAGCTCTTGCCAGTTCTGAGCTATTACTTTGTCAATGAGCTAAAAAATGCTGAGCGCATGGACAAGTACGCTTCCAGCAACAGCAACTATAACTGGGGTTATGACCCGCAAAACTACTTCTCGCTGACAGGTATGTACTCCAGCACACCGACAGATCCAGCCAAGCGCATTGAGGAATTTAAAAATCTTGTTAACGAAATTCATAAGCGTGGTATGGGCGTTATCATGGACGTGGTCTATAATCACACAGCCAAGACCTCTATCTTTGAAGATTTGGAGCCCAATTACTACCACTTTATGGATGCGGATGGCACACCGAGAACCAGCTTTGGTGGCGGCCGCTTGGGTACTACCCACTATATGAGCAGACGGGTCTTGGTGGATTCGATCAAGTATTTGACAGAGCAGTACAAGGTAGATGGTTTCCGTTTTGATATGATGGGAGACCACGATGCAGAGTCCATCCAAAAAGCCTTTGAAGAAGCTAAAAAGCTCAATCCAAATCTCATTATGCTGGGTGAGGGGTGGAAGACTTATGCAGGTGATGAAAATAAAGCAGTCCAGCCTGCTGACCAGTCTTGGATGAAGTCAACAGACACGGTGGCTGTCTTCTCAGATGACATTCGCAACACCTTGAAATCGGGTTATCCAAATGAAGGAACGCCAGCCTTTATCACTGGTGGAAAGCGCAATGTAGAAGATGTTTTCAAGAATATCAAGGCACAGCCAACCAATTTTGAGGCAGATAGCCCAGGGGATGTGATCCAATACATTGCGGCCCATGATAATCTGACCCTCTTTGATATTATTGCCCAGTCGATTAAGAAAGATCCAGCAGTCGCTGCCAATAATCAAGAGATTCATCGCCGCCTGCGTCTGGGAAATCTGATGATGCTGACTTCGCAAGGGACACCATTTATTCACTCTGGTCAAGAGTACGGTCGGACCAAGCAATTCCGTGATCCTGCCTATAAATATCCTGTCTCTGAAGACAAGGTTCCTAATAAAGCGCATTTGTTGACCAATGAGGACGGCACACCGTTTGAATACCCGTATTTCATTCATGATTCTTATGATTCGAGCGACGCGGTCAATCATTTTGACTGGACCAAGGCGACTGATGCGGAGAAATTCCCAGAAAATGCCAAGAGTCGTGCTTATATGAGGGGCTTGATTAGTCTGCGGAAATCAACGGACGCCTTTACCCGCAGCTCCAAAGCAGAAGTAGATCAAAATGTGACCCTCATCACCCAGCCTGGCAAGGATGGCGTTGAGAAAGAAGACCTTGTCCTTGGCTACCAAGTGGTTGCTTCGAATGGCGATATTTATGCAGTCTTTGTCAATGCGGATAAAAAGGAGCGAAACTTCAACTTTGGTGAAACCTACAAGCATCTAGCAGGTGCAGAGGTTGTGGTTGATGGCAATAGCGCAGGCGTTTCTGCTATTTCAAATCCAGCAGGTGTCACTAGAAACAGTAATGGATTGACTCTAGCTCCGCTGACAGCGATAATTTTGCGGATTAAAAAGGCGAGTCCAGCTCAAGAAGAAAAGCCTCAAGATACAAGTAAAGACATCCAGCAAAATCCGTCTCAAGGCAGCGTTAAGGAGCTTCAAAAAGAACAAAGCCCTAGACCTAGCTTGTCGAATAAGCTTGTTCAAGTTCCATCTGCTACTACATCTCCATCTTCAGAGAGTCAAAAACAACTTGCTGCAGAGCCACAGCAGGACAAAGTAAGTCCTACTGAGACTGCTTCGACAGAAAAAGTCTTGCCGAAAACGGGCACAGAAACTTCTCTGCTGGCGATTTTAGGTGGTTCTCTTGCCTTCTTGGCTGGCTTGCTCGCTTTTAGAAAGAAGCAATAAAGTGAGAGTGGGACAGAAATCGGTAATTCGTTAGAATTCGATTTCGTCGTCCCACCTCCGCACAGTTGAGTAGGGCTGTAAAAGCTGATGAGATCAGCGTAGTAGAGCCCACTCAATCACTGCGTCTTGCTCGACATTCCAAAGACAATTGAGAGGCCAGGACTTTTGTCCCAAACTCAGCAGTTGTAGAAATCCATGTTTCTCAGCCGTGATAGATAAAAATACGACTTCCATTTTGGAAGTCGTATTTTCTTATTTAGTAGGGATTGAATGAAAATTACACACTTTTACCAGGCAAGAGGTTCACAGGCAGGAAGTAGCCGGTTGTTGTGACTTCTTGCTTGTCAATTTTTTGTAGCAGTAAATCGACCAGAAGTTTGGCAATCTCCTTCAGTGGCTGTTTAATAGTCGCTAGTTGAGGATAATAATTTTCGACAAAATAAGTTCCGTCGTAGCCGATGATTTTTAAATCTTTAGGAATCTGGATGCCTAGCTCCTGAGCGACTTTCATCACTAAAATGGCTGTCAAATCATCTGAAGCAAAGATAGCATCTGGCTTCTCATGGGTTAAAATATGCTTGATTTCCATTTCCTTTCGGACGGGAGAATAATCGCTGGATACATTGATGATTGGAGCGTCTGGCAGGACAGAGGCAAAGCCAGCATGGCGCAGGCCAGTTGGGGAATTGGAGTTGTCATTGCCGGTGATCATGATGATATTTTGAGCGCCAGACTTTACCAAGGTCTGAGCAGCCAGCACCCCGCCGCCATAGTTGTCTGAGGAGACAACTGGAATATCTGGTGAAAGGTTACGGTCAAAGGAAATGATAGGAGCAGTTACGCGATTATAGTCTTCGATGCCTAGATTGTGACTGCCGGAGATGATACCATCCACCTGATTAGCCTCGAGCATCTCAAGGTACTCACGCTCCTTGTCTGAGTCATGCTCGCTATTGCAAATGATGGTTTTATAACCCTGTTTAAAGAGCTCATGCTCCAATTTACCAATCAATTCTGCGTAAAAAACATTGCTGATATTAGGGAAGATGAGTCCAATTAGCTTGGCTGATTTTCCTTGGAGGCTGCGCGCCAGATTGTTGGGCTTGTAGGCCAATTCTCGCATGGCTGCCTCAACCTTGGAAATCGTTTTGTCGGACAAGTAGCCTTTCCTGTTGATGACGCGGGAAACAGTTGTAGGGCTGACTCCTGCTAGTTTTGCTACATCAGTTAGCTTTGCGACCATAATCTAATTCATAGTAAGTACCGGTTGGATTGCCTTTGGTAATGGCAATGCCTGTCTGGTCTTCTCTCGGGAAGACACGGCCGGAAAATACTTTCTCTCCTTTATTGATGAAAATTTCAAAAATTGATTTATCGATGAAGATAGTAGCGCTTGTGGCTTCTTTGCCAATATCACAGCTTCGGCTAGTTCCAAAGTCCAGAGAAAATGGATCACCCGCCTGACTGCGGTCAACTGTCACTTTCCCTGCCTTGAGGTCGAAGTTGATGCGTAGCCCCTTGCCGTCCTTGTCTGCAAAGAGGACGATTTCGTGTTCGGTATCCGCAGCGAGATTTAGCTCTAGTTCGTAGCTGTTCTTGCTTTCTGCCAAAGCAGCGAAAGGCTGTTCTTCTGCTCGTAAGTCTTTGATAGCAGGCACTGGGTATTGGTAGAGCTTGCCATCTTTCAGACTTAATTCCTTGACGAGAGAGAAGGCACCTTGATGATCGAAGCGGTCAGATGGGTATTCGACATCAGGCAAGCCTAGCCAGCTGACAGCCAGTGCACGACCGTCAGGCGCGTTAAAAGCTTGGGTCGCGTAGCAGTCGAAGCCATAATCCAGATTTTGGATAGGACTAGGATCAATCATAGCGGCTTGATTTGTGTCAAACGATTGACCTATTTTATACATATTTGGATAAATGTTGCTATAATCCAGCACGTCCTTAGACAAACCTTGAGGGCAATAGAGCAGGATTGGCTGGTCGTTGATAAAGACTAGATTAGGACACTCCATCATATAGGCCGTCTTGTCATTTGCGAAGTCTAAATCGCCAATAGCTTCCCAGTTGGTATAGTCATTATCAACAGCCTTGTAAAGCTTGACATAGCCTTGCTTGTCTAGATTTTGCCCACCGACAATGGCATAGAATTGCCCTTTGTAGTTGAAAATCTGCGGATCGCGGAAGTGGTCGGTTGCTTCAGCAGGCTGCTCAATCAAAACCTTGTCGATTTTTTCCAGCTTGCCTGATTTGTCTAGCAAGGCACCGATTTGATAGGGGTGACGCACCCAATTTTCATCACGAACATTGCCAGTATAGAAGAGAAAGAGATTGTCACCGAACTGCATGGCAGAGCCAGAGTAGGCGCCGTGGCTGTCCAGAGCAGTATCTGGCAGCACCCGAAGGCCGGTTTCAGTGAAGTGAACTAGGTCATCACTTTCTAATTGAACCCAGCATTTGAGACCATGGGCAGCCCCAAAAGGAAAGTTTTGGTAGAAAACCACCCACTTGCCGTCAAAGTAAGAAAAGCCATTGGGGTCATTGAGCAGACCAGTTTGAGGCTCCACATGATAGCTGGCCCGCCAAGGAGATTTAGCGATGTTTTCTTTGATCTGCTGTACCTCTTCCTGAGTCCAGTCTTCATAGCGTTTGTAGCGTTTTTCAGTCGTCCAAGCCAATCTTTTGTCCTCCGAATCATATTATTTCTTATTACTATAGTAAACGTTTTCTGCTGAAAAATCAACATTTAAAAGTAAAAAAATATTTTTTCTGCAAAACGCTTGACATATCTCTGAATCATGGTAAAATAATATTCGTAAAGGCGATAAAATCGCTTTCAAAAAAGTTTTACAATATTTTTATAAGGAGATTTTTGCAAATGAACAATACTGAAATTGCAAAAAGGGTCATCGAAGCCTTGGGTGGACGTGAGAACGTTAACAGTGTAGCCCACTGTGCGACTCGTCTGCGCGTTATGGTTAAAGATGAAGGAAAGATCGACAAAAATACTGTCGAGAATCTAGAAAAAGTTCAGGGAGCTTTCTTTAACTCAGGCCAATACCAAATCATCTTTGGTACTGGTACGGTTAATAAAATCTATGACGAAGTTGTAGCCTTAGGTTTGCCAACTTCATCAAAAGATGACATGAAAGCAGAAGCTGCTAAGCAAGGGAATTGGTTCCAACGCGCCATCCGTACATTCGGTGACGTATTTGTACCAATTCTCCCAGCTATTGTTGCGACAGGTCTTTTCATGGGAGTTCGTGGAGCAATTGCTCAGGATCAAGTTTTATCTTTATTTGGTACCACAGCGGATGCTTTCAAATCGACTGACTTCTATACTTATACAGTAGTATTAACTGATACAGCCTTCGCTTTCTTCCCAGCTTTGATTTGCTGGTCAGCTTTTAGAGTCTTTGGAGGGAACCCCATCATTGGTTTGGTTCTTGGTCTCATGATGGTTAACTCAGCACTTCCAAATGCTTGGGATGTAGCTGGTCAGGCTACTAAATTTGCTGTTGATCCTTCTAAGGATATTTTAGACAAAATTGCTAATATGGATGTTCTAGGAAGTCTAAAATTTGCTAGCGAAGTTACAGCAACAAAAGCTCATCCAATTTACTTCTTTGGTTTTATTCCGGTGGTTGGCTACCAAAACTCTGTGCTTCCTGCCTTCTTTGTAGGTTTGTTTGGTGCGAAATTTGAAAAATGGCTGCACAAGAAAATTCCAGATGTCTTGGACCTTCTTCTTGTTCCATTCCTTACTTTCCTTGTAATGTCTATTTTGGGACTCTTTGTGATTGGTCCGGTCTTCCACATTGTTGAGTCATATGTTTTGAATGGTACAGAGTTCCTTCTTAGCCTTCCGTTTGGTCTTGCTGGTTTGATTATTGGTGCAGTACATCAACTGATTGTCGTAACTGGTGTTCATCACATCTTCAACTTACTGGAATCTCAATTGGTATCTCAAACTGGGAAAGATCCATTTAATGCGATTATCACTGCTGCTATGACAGCTCAGGCTGGTGCGACTTTGGCTGTAGCTGTGAAGACAAAATCTAAAAAACTCAAGGCTCTTGCATTCCCAGCAGCACTTTCTGCAGGATTAGGTATTACTGAGCCAGCTATCTTCGGGGTTAACTTGCGCTTCGTTAAACCGTTTGTCATTGGACTGGGTGCTGGTGCTGTTGGTGGTTGGTTAGCTTCTATTATGGGGCTTGCAGGTACAAGTTTCGGTATCACAATTATTCCAGGTACACTCCTTTACCTGAATGGTCAATTGTTGCAATATATCTTTATGGTTGTTCTGACAACTGGTTTGAGTTTTGTTCTGACTTATATGTTCGGATACAAAGACGAAGAAACTGCTGAAGAAAAAGCTGAAACTGAAAAACTTGTCGAAGAAGAAACAACTGGTAATGTTCCAGCGGCTCTCCAAAATGAAACAATCATTTCTCCAATTGTTGGTAGTGCAGTAGCTTTGAGCGATGTAAATGATCCTGTTTTCTCAAGCGGAGCAATGGGTCAAGGGATTGCGATCAAACCAACTGAAGGTGTCGTTTATGCCCCAGCCGATGCAGAAGTGACAATTGCTTTTGCGACAGGCCATGCTTATGGTTTGAAGACAGCTAATGGTGCTGAAATCCTGATCCACGTTGGTATTGACACAGTGTCTATGAATGGCGAAGGATTTGATCAAAAAGTTTCTCAAGGTTCTAAGGTAAAAGCTGGCGATATTATTGGAACTTTTGATTCAGCTAAAATCGCAGCAGCTGGTCTGGATGACACGACTATGGTTATCGTGACTAACACAGCTGACTATGCTTCTGTGACTCCAGTAGCAGAAGGAACTGTTGCTAAAGGCGATGCGATTATTGAAGTGAAAGCTTAATCTTAGCTATAGAAAGTCAACAAAGGAAAACGAACAACTTATGTTTGTTCGTTTTTTACTTGAGTGCTAAGATTTACAGAGGAAAATCTAAAATATAGAGCCATTTCTGATATGGAAATATGCTATAATGGAGTATAAAGAATACAAGAGGTGTTTGAAATGACAAAATTGTACGGAAGTTTAGAAGCCGGTGGAACCAAGTTTATCTGTGCTGTGGGCGATGAAAATTTTAATGTTGTAGAAAAAACACAGTTTCCTACAACTACGCCGATTGAGACGCTAGATAAAACAATTGAATTTTTCTCTCGTTTTGACAATTTAGCAGGTCTGGCAGTTGGCTCTTTCGGTCCAATTGATATTGACCCTAATTCAAAAACATATGGCTA
This sequence comes from Streptococcus sp. 27098_8_113, assembly GCF_041432545.1. Lineage (NCBI taxonomy): Bacteria > Bacillati > Bacillota > Bacilli > Lactobacillales > Streptococcaceae > Streptococcus > Streptococcus sp. 27098_8_113. Next base: position 240,733 of record NZ_JAPVZU010000001.1, read on the forward strand.
TATTACGACAACTCCAAAACCACATTGGGCTAATGTGGATATCGTGGGAGCGCTTCGTCGTGCTTTGAATGTGCCAATCTACTTTACGACAGATGTCAACAGCTCAGCTTATGGTGAAGTTGTAGCCCGCAATAATGCTGGTGGTCGCATTGAAAATCTGGTTTATTATACGATTGGAACAGGGATTGGCGCTGGTGCTATCCAACGTGGTGAATTTGTTGGGGGTACAGGCCATCCAGAGATGGGACACTACTATGTAGCTCAGCACCCGATGGATGTGGAAAAAGGCTTTAACGGCGTCTGTCCTTTCCACAAGGGCTGTTTGGAAGGCTTAGCAGCTGGTCCTAGCTTAGAAGCGCGGACGGGTGTGCGTGGTGAAAATATCGAGCTCAATAACTCTGTCTGGGATATTCAGGCTTACTATATTGCGCAGGCAGCTATTCAAGCAACGGTGACGTTCCGTCCGGATGTCATTGTCTTTGGTGGTGGTGTGATGGCGCAGCAGCACATGCTAGACCGTGTCCGTGAGAAATTCACTGTCCTGCTCAATGGTTACCTGCCAGTGCCAGATGTGCGTGATTACATTGTTACACCGGCTGTAGCAGGAAATGGCTCAGCTACACTAGGAAATTTTGTTCTCGCAAAAGATATTAGCGAACGCTATGCAAAATAAGTAAACAAGGCGTTGAGAGTGTTCAAATAAACTAAGGAGGCTGAGATAGGGAATCCAGCCTCTTCCATTTGAGGTGAAATATGCAAAAAGCAATTGTGAAAGATCCTTTCTTTTTACAGCAAAAATCAGTCCCTGCCACGAAAGCTGATTTATTCTTGGCTCAGGATTTGCTGGATACCTTGTTGGCTCATAGAGAGTCTTGTGTTGGCCTTGCTGCCAATATGATTGGCTTCCAAAAGCGGGTGATTATTTTTATGTATGGTATGTTGCCCATGGTCATGTTTAATCCAGTTCTCATTCAGAAATCAGGAGCTTATGAAACGGAAGAAGGCTGTCTGTCTTTGACAGGCAGTCGGTCAACCATTCGTTACCAGAAAATCACTGTCGAATATCTGGACCAGAATTGGCTGAAGAAGACCATCGCTTTAGAGGATTTCCCAGCGCAAATCTGCCAGCATGAATTGGATCATTTGGAAGGAATTCTCATATAGGAAATATATCTGGAAAGGATAGGAATAGAATGAAAGTATATCAGCGCGATGGAGCAAAATTTTATGCCATAGGCTTTCTCTTACTCTTTGCTATTTTTTTATCATGGCTTTTGTATCTATGGATAAGGCCTCCCTTGAGTCAACAAGTCAAAATAGTAGCAATCAACTGGTTCATAGGACTTCTATCAGCAAAGAAGACCAAAGAAGCAGGCAGACTACTGAAGAAAGTAACAATATGCTCAATCCAGTCTATTGGGGAATGGGCATAACCGCTATTTTTATGTTTGTTCTATGCTATGTTTCGAATCATAAACCACCGATTTTAGAGATGGATGAGATGGGAATAAGGCTGAAAGGCTTATCTGCTAAAAGAGAGAAGTACTTCTTGTGGCAGGAGATTGAGCAAATTGAATACGACATATCTCGACCTAGGCTGACATCTTCCGAACCGACCAGTCGAATTTTATATTTCTATCCTAAAAATCAAGAGGAGAGTGCGGTCTCTTTAAACTTGGCAGATGTGAAAAATACTAGCTTCAATGAACTTCATCAAGAAATTTCCGTTTTTGCTCCGCATATCAAGTGGCTTTTTCCATAGAAATATTATTATGGAGTAGAGATTTGATCTGCTTGGTCATTCTAGCGATTGCAAAGTTGCATTTATATATAGATAAATGCAACCGCTATTTACCAGTTTAGCCAAGTATGATAAAATAGAAAAGTCACAGTATTAAGAAATTAAGGAGACAATGATGAAAAAAGTATTTAAATACACAGCCTTGCTTGTGGCAAGTGTGAGCTTAACAGCCTGTGCCTTGCTTCCAAGTCCAAATAAAAAACATTCTGGTAAGCCAAGCCAGGAAACGACTGTCAAAAAATCAGCCAGCAATGGGCAGGTTGATATCCAGATTAAGGATGGTCAGTTTATTATGCCAAGCAACGGATCAGCTGATGCCAAATACTTGGCCTTGTCTTTGGAAATTAAAAATAAAACAAATGATAAGATTATGATTTCCTCCTCAGACATTGGTTTTTATGATTCAGAGGGAGAAAAGATCCAGCCAGTCGGAGTCTATGACGACAAAGAAAACTTTAAAACACTGAGCTATGAAGACTTAGCGGAAGGAAAGACTCTTTCTGGTAATCTGGTCTTTAAGGTTGAAGATGGCAAGAAATATGAACTTCACTATGAGAAGAAATCCTATGGCTCCGATGAAAAAGCAGAACCCATCAAACTAAAAGTTGATCCTGCGAAATATCCGAATCACGTTGACGAATCAAAGAAATTAGCTTCTGATTACCTCAATGCTGTTTTCTTGGGAGGAGAAGCCAAGACAAAATCCTCCAAAGACAAAGGCGATTTGGTTTTAGGCGTCGATTTGGAGCAAGATAAAAAAGATTATAGAGCAGCCTTTGCAGCAGATTTTACACGTAAATTGCATGATTATCCATTTAGTGATGATGAAATCAATGCTTTCATTGATGCCTATGTGAAAAGTAATGCCAAACGCTCAGAAATTGATTACACAGTAGCGCAGTACATGCCAAATTCAATCGTTATCAAGATCAAACCGAGAACGGTCAGTCTAAATAAAACCATGTATACCTACCGTCAAGATTTTTATGACAAACATCGTTCTGAATATGGAAGCCTGAGTGACCTCTATAAAGCTACCGATAAGAGCTATGCTAATGACATGATGGCTGGAATGGATTCGCGTCCTCTCCTTACACCAGAACGAGATTATCAGTTGAAATTTGTCAAAACAGATGGCAAGTGGGTCCTAGAGCGTGATTATTCTTATGAATCTATCGTCAGAGCTTTTGAGGGCGATATATCCTAATAGCCAAAATAGAGGGCAGATGCTTCATTCTGCTCTCTATTTTATTTTGTTTCCTAGCTTAGCTTTGTGCTATACTGGAGGGTAGATATGTAGAGTAAAGGAGTCTACCATGAAAAAATTCTATGATAAATTAGTAAAAACGCGTCATCATCTCCATCAGCATCCAGAGTTGTCTAGCCAAGAGTATAAAACGACGGCCTTTCTAAAGCGTTATTTGCAAGACTTGGGGATAAAAATCTTGGACTCCGGCTTAGAGACAGGCTTGATTGCCGAAATCGGTCAAGGAAAGCCAGTGATTGCCTTGAGGGCAGATATTGATGCCCTGCCCATTTTAGAGAAGACAGGTCTGCCTTACGCTAGCCAAAATCCTGGTGTCATGCATGCCTGCGGTCATGATTTTCATCAGACTAGTCTTTTAGGGGCAGCGGAGTTGCTCAAGGCTATGGAAGAAGATTTACAGGGGACTATTCGCCTGATTTTTCAGCCAGCCGAGGAAACGTCTCAGGGAGCCAGTCAAGTTCTGGCTACGGGTTTGCTGGATGATGTGGCTGCGATTATCGGTTTTCACAATATGCCCCAGTTAAAAGCTGGGCAAATAGCCTTGAAGGCGGGAGCTATGATGGCAGGTGTGGAAAAGTTTAAGGTGACTGTTGAGGGAGTCAGCAGCCATGCGGCTCGGCCGGACCTGGGAGTGGATACGGTGCTGACCCTGACCAGCATGATTCAAAATCTTCAAGCTCTGGTTTCTCGGACTGTTTCGCCCTTTGAGCCAGTTGTTTTGTCTGTGACCCACATTGAGGCTGGGGCGACTTGGAATGTTCTGCCGCAAAATGGCTTCTTTGAAGGCACGATTCGTTGTTTTAACCCTGATTTGCAAAAGCGTTTGAAGGCAGATTTTATCCGTATTGTGGAGCATACGGCGGAGAACTTCGGTGCTAAGGCCACTATTGTCTGGGATCAGACTCCGCCAGTGACCTATAATGATCCAGAATTAGCCGAGCTTATTTTTAAAAATTCTCAGAATATCGGGGAGCTACTGCCTGCTCAGCCGTCTTCAGCTGGCGAAGACTTTGCCTTCTACCAGGAAAAAATCCCTGGTGTCTTTGCCTTTATCGGCTCAAATGGTGCAGCAGATGCGCCTGACCTGCACCATGATAGCATGACGATTGACGATGCGGCCTTTCAAGTTTCTGTGCCTTACTATGTCGAAAACGCCCTCTTCCTCCTCAAGCACTATAAGAAATAACTATAGTCTTTCATAGAAAATAAGAACTAGGCAAGCTCCTCTTCTTTTGTTACCATAGAAAAACAAGATTTCGATATTTTCAAATAGTTTGAATAATCGAATCAGTGATAAAGAAAATCTATCACCTTGATAAAAAATATATAATGGTCAGGACTTTCGACTTTTGGTATGATAGAAACATGCTCTTTAGGAGGAGATAGAGATATGAATATTAAAAAAATATTGAAATACACTGCCACTGCTGTGGTAGGAAGTCTTGCAGTTGGGCTGCTTGTAGCCTGCTCGTCTTCTGCAAGTAAAGATAGTACTACAAAGAAAAAGACGATTGAAGTCGGAACGGTTGGAACAACTAAGCCTTTCTCTTATGAGGATAAGGACGGAAAACTAACTGGTTACGAAATTGAAGTGCTTCGTGAAATCTTTAAAGGTTCAGAAAAGTACGAAGTCAACTTCAACAAAACCAAATGGGCTTCTGTTTTCTCTGGCTTGGACAGTGACCGCTACCAAATCGGTGCCAACAACATCAGTTATTCAGAAGACCGTGCTGGTAAATACCTCTATACCAACCCTTACGCTAAAAACCCAACCGTCTTGGTGGTTCGTAAAGGAGTGAATATCAAGTCGTTGGACGATATCGGAGGCAAGTCTACAGAGGTTGTTCAAGGTACTTCAACAGCTAAGCAGTTGGAAAGGTACAATGAAGAGCACAGTTCAAACCCAACAACTATCAACTATACAGATGGTACAATCCAGCAAATCTTGGCTAATTTGAATGACGGCCGCTCAGACTACAAGATCTTTGAACGTATCACAGTAGATACTATCATCAAAGACCAAGGTTTAGATAATGTCGAAGTGATTGAACTTCCAAGTGACCAACAACCGTATGTCTATCCGATCCTTGCTTCAGGACAAGAAGAGCTTCAAACCTTCATGAACAAGCGGATCAAGGAACTCTACGAGGATGGAACACTTGAAAAATTATCAAAAGAATTCTTTGGCGGCACTTATTTGCCAGATGCCAAGGATATTAAGTAAGTTCTGATTTTCTTTGCCCTAAACAATCAGAAATAACTTACAACCCTTTCATTAGAAAAAAATATATTTTATAAGGAGATTATCTCATGAAATTGAAAAAATGGTTTGGTGCAACAGCACTCTTGGCTGTAGCAGCATTTGGTTTGGCAGCTTGCTCGTCTTCAACATCAAAAAACGCTAAGTCAGCAGACAGTGCAACAGTGACTGTAAAAGTTGGTGTGATGAGCCTCAGCGATACAGAAGAAGCACGTTGGAACAAGGTTCAAGAAATCCTTGATAAGGATAAAGCAGGTGTTAAATTGGAGTTCACCCAATTTACAGACTATTCTCAGCCTAACCAAGCAGTTCGCGATGGCGATGTAGACATCAATGCCTTCCAACACTACTACTACTTGAAAAACTGGAATAAAGAAAACAATGCTGACTTGGTTTCTGTAGCAGATACGTATATCGCACCAATCCGCCTTTACTCTGGTACTAAAGATGGTAAAAACAAATATACTGATGTAAAAGATATCCCAGAAAACGGAAGCATTGCTGTACCAAATGACCCAACAAATGAAAGCCGTGCTTTGAACCTTCTTCAAGCAGCTGGTTTGATTAAGTTGGACGTGGATTCAACGAAGCTTGCGACTGTTGCTAACATCAAAGAAAACAAGAAAAACTTGAAAATTTCTGAATTGGATGCTTCTCAAACAGCAGCTTCTCTTACTTCTGTAGATGCAGCGGTTGTCAACAATACCTTCGTTCGTGAAGCTGGTATTGACTACAAGAGCGCTCTTTACAAAGAAAAGACAGATGAAAATTCTAAACTGTGGTACAACTTGATTGCTGCTAAGAAAGATTGGGAAAAATCTGACAAGGCAGATGCCATCAAGAAAATCATCAAGGCTTACCATACTGACGAAGTTAAAAAAGTCATTGAAGAGTCTTCAGATGGTATGGATCAACCAGTTTGGTAAGATTTTATAGAAAATAATTGAAGATAGAAAGGGCGGGGAATGGATTTCTCCAGCCCTTTATCTGCTATTAGTTAGATTTTTTATTGGCAGAGATGATTTGGCCATTTTTAAAAGCAGAGTCAAGGACTTACATGACAGCAAGTCTTTGCTCTTTCGTGAATCATAGCAGATAATCTATAAACAGATGCGATTAGTAGGAGTTACACATGCCTTTCTCAACTGAGAGTGAACAAATTAAAAAGTTTGAAAATGATGAGGTGGCCCAACACTATTTTGAGGTGTTGCGGACTTTGATTTCTAAAAAGTCTATCTTTGCCCAGCAAATTGGGCTCAAGGAGGTAGCTACCTATCTGGGAGAAATTTTCACTGCCGTAGGTGCTAAAGTGATGATTGATGACAGTTACACGGCTCCCTTTTTATTGGCAGAGTTTCAGTCGGACAATCCTGAGGCCAAGACTATCATTTTCTATCACCACTATGATACGGTGCCGGCCGATAATGACCAGCCTTGGACCAACGACCCCTTTACTCTGTCGGTCCACTACGGTGTCATGTATGGCCGCGGAGTCGATGATGACAAGGGACACATCACTGCGCGTTTGACAGCAGTGCGTAAGTATATCCGAGAGAATGGTTCGCTGCCAGTCAATATCATCTTCATGATGGAGGGAGCAGAGGAGTCGGCTTCGACAGACTTGGATAAATACCTGGCCAAACATAAGAAACATTTGCGGGGAGCAGATTTGCTGGTCTGGGAGCAGGGCACGCGTAATAATCTAGGTCAGTTGGAGATTTCTGGTGGGAATAAGGGCATTGTCACCTTTGATATGTCTGTTCGCAGTGCAGAAGTCGATATCCATTCTAGCTATGGCGGTGTCATTAATTCAGCTTCTTGGTACTTGATGGATGCTATCTCTAGCCTGCGTAGTGCTGACGGTCGAATTTTGGTGGAGGGCATCTATGAGCAAGTACAGGAGCCCAATGAGCGAGAGCTAGCTTTGATTGCCCAGTACGCTCTGAAGACACCAGAAGAGTTGAAGGAAATTTACGGCCTCCAGCTTCCAGTCTTGAAAGAGGACAGGCAGGAATTTCTGCGTCGCTTCTATTTTGAGCCAGCCATTAACATTGAAGGCTTCGGTTCAGGCTATCAGGGACAAGGAGTCAAAACCATCCTCCCAGCATATGCATCTGCCAAGATGGAAGTGCGCTTGGTACCGGGCTTAGAGCCCCATGATGTCTTGGACAAGATTTGCAAGCAACTGGACAAAAATGGCTATGATAAGGTAGAATTAACTTATACATTGGGAGAAATGAGCTATCGTAGTGATATGAGTGCTCCTTCTATCCTGAATGTGATTGAACTGGCCAAGGATTTTTATCCAGAAGGCATCTCGGTGCTTCCGACATCGGCAGGAACAGGACCCATGCATACAGTCTTTGAAGCTTTGGAAGTTCCGATGGCTGCCTTTGGCTTGGGGAATGCCAACAGTCGGGATCATGGTGGTGATGAAAATGTCAAGATTGCCGATTATTATACCCATATTGAATTAATCAAGGAGTTAATCAGAAGTTATGAGCAATGAAATTATCAAATTAGACCGTATTGATGTCACTTTTACACAGAAAAATCGTGTCATCAAGGCGGTTGAAGATGTGACCATTCACATCAATCAGGGGGATATTTACGGTATCGTGGGTTATTCTGGTGCCGGAAAGTCAACTTTGGTGCGGGTTATTAATCTTTTGCAGAAGCCATCTGGTGGTCGCATCACTGTGGATGGGACAGTCCTATACGACAAGGGGACAGTCCAGCTGAATGCGGCTCAACTGCGGGAAAAGCGCAAGGATATTGGCATGATTTTCCAGCATTTCAATCTGATGGCTCAGATGACGGCTAAGGAAAATGTCGCATTTGCCTTGAAGCACTCTTCCCTGTCTGCTGCTGAAAAAGAGGAGAAGGTTCGCAAACTTTTAGAATTGGTTGGTCTGGAAGATCGAGCGGATAATTATCCGTCTCAGCTGTCTGGCGGTCAGAAGCAGCGCGTGGCGATTGCTAGAGCCTTGGCTAATGATCCGAAAATCTTAATTTCAGATGAAGCGACTTCGGCATTGGATCCTAAAACAACTAAGCAAATTTTGGCCTTGCTTCAGGATTTGAATCAAAAGTTGGGGCTGACGATTGTACTGATCACGCACGAAATGCAGATTGTCAAAGATATTGCTAATCGTGTAGCTGTTATGCAGAATGGGAAATTGATCGAGGAAGGATCAGTTTTGGATATCTTTACCAATCCGCAGAACGAATTAACCCAAGACTTTATCACAACGGCAACAGGTATCACTGAAGCGATGGTTAAAATCAATCAACAGAAGATTGTGCAAGATCTGCCAGCGGATTCTGTCTTGGCGCATTTGAAGTATGCTGGTACGGTGACAGATACAGCCATTATCAACGATATCTACAAGCAGTATCAAGTTTCAGCCAATATTTTACATGCTAACATTGAGATTTTAGACAATGTGCCTGTCGGGGAGATGGTAGTCATTTTGTCAGGGAATGCAGAAAATCTTGCGTCTGCTCAAAGCAATTTGCAAGCTGCTGGCGTAGAATTAAAGGTGCTTAAGGGAGGAATTTAAATTGATAGACTTGATTAAAACATTTTTGCCCAATGTCTATAAGATGGGCTGGGCTGGTCAGGCTGGCTGGGGAACAGCGATTTATTTGACCCTTTATATGACAATTATTTCCTTCCTGATCGGTGGGATTCTAGGCTTGATCGCTGGACTTTTCCTAGTATTGACAGCGCCAGGCGGTATTTTAGAAAATAAAACAGCCTTTTTCATCTTGGATAAGGTCACATCCATCTTTCGGGCAATTCCCTTTATCATTCTCCTAGCCTTGATCAATCCCTTCACACGGATGATTGTGGGAACAGGGATTGGTCCAACAGCAGCTTTGGTGCCATTATCTTTGGCAGTCTTTCCTTTCTTTGCTCGTCAGGTGCAGGTGGTTCTATCAGAATTAGACCGCGGTGTGATTGAAGCAGCGCAGGCGGTTGGAGCTAACTCATGGGATATCATCGGTGTTTACCTGCGTGAAGGCTTACCAGACTTGATTCGGGTGACAACAGTGACCCTAATCTCGCTAGTTGGTGAAACGGCTATGGCGGGAGCGATCGGTGCAGGCGGCCTTGGGAACGTAGCGATTGCCTACGGTTATCAACGTTTCAACCAAGACGTGACCATTTTAGCGACTGTTTTGCTCTTGCTTCTTATCTTCTTTATCCAGTTTCTGGGAGATTTCCTAACTAGAAAGATCAGTCATCGCTAGACAAGGCTTCCATTTGGAAGTCTTTTTGTCAGCTTAGTTGGAATTCGCCTATGCTGAGGGAGGTTACGTTACTGAGCAGCCAGCTTTCCTAAAAAGCAGGCATCTTAATAGTGTGAATAGCCTCATACAAACCTTGATAACATCGTCTTTTGCGGGAGGATTACAAGGCGTGAGGCCTACATTTTCCATACTTTTCGAGAATGATAGCAATAATAGTTTTATGAAGTTTTAACTTCACAATTAGAAAGGATTCAATAATGACATCGTTAACACTGAAAGAGTTGAAATGGACGGGAGCCTTTGCTCTGCTCTACTTTCTCTGTGTCGGAATAGGAGTACTAGTAGGGCACTTTTTTGACAATGCTGGCAATATGCTCTATGCTCCAGTATTTGCTGCAGTTTTTGGCGGAAGCGTTTATATGTTGCTGCAAAGTAAGATTAAAAAATTTGGAGCGATCAGCTTAGTAGGCCTAATAATGGGAGGCTTTTTCCTCCTGTCTGGTCATTTTATGATTGCTGGTCTGCCGGGCTTGGTGTTCGGTCTCTTGGCGGACACGATTGCAGGCTTGGGCAAATACGAAAATAAATTTTTGAATCTGCTTTCCTTTGTTTGTTTCTCTTTTGTTAATTCAGGCCCTATTATCCTCATGTGGCTAGCGCGGCGAGCTTATATTGATAGCTTGGTGGCGCGTGGCAAGACAGCAGAATACATCAATCGGATTTTGTTGCCGTTGGATTTCCCGACCATTGCTAGTTTTATCGTGATGGTAGTGGCAGGTGCTTTAATCGGTGGCCTGCTGGGCCAATATCTGGTAAAAAAGCGCAGTTCAAAAGCTGCCTCTCAGTCATAAAAAGTCAAGCCAGATGAAAGTTGCTGGATTTTCCTATTCTAGCTTGCTCAAGGAATTGTTCTGGCATAAGTTTGATCCAGAAAAAAAACTAGCTTGCATGCTATATCTTTGAGAAATAGACGGTTATAAAAAAATTCTATGCCTCCAGCTCTAGCGAAAAGAGCCTAATTTTGGTAAGATTAGAAGACTTGGAGAATATCAGGCTCAAGGCCTGGGAGGAATAAGATGAACAACATATTAGTGCTGCAGTCAGACTTCGGTCTGGTAGATGGAGCAGTGTCAGCTATGATCGGAGTAGCTTTGGAGGAATCACCAACGCTGAAAATCCATCATTTGACCCACGACATCACCCCTTACAATATTTTTGAAGGTAGTTATCGTCTCTTTCAGACGGTAGATTATTGGCCTGAGGGAACGACTTTTGTTTCAGTCGTGGATCCGGGAGTGGGTTCCAAGCGGAAAAGTGTAGTTGCTAAGACCAGTAAAAATCAATATATCGTGACACCTGATAATGGTACTCTGTCCTTTATCAAAAAGCATGTCGGTATTGTAGCTATTCGTGAGATTTCAGAAGTGGAAAATCGCCGCAAGAATACCGAGCATTCTTATACCTTCCACGGGCGAGATGTCTATGCCTATACAGGTGCCAAGCTAGCCAGTGGCCATATCAGTTTTGAGGAAGTTGGCCCAGAGCTGAGTGTCGAAGAAATTGTCGAAATCCCTGTTGTGGAGACGAGACTAGCGGATAATTTGGTTAGTGGGGCTATTGACATTCTGGATGTTCGCTTTGGTTCCCTTTGGACTTCGATTACGCGCGAGGAGTTCTGCACCTTGGAGCCAAGCTTTGGCGACCGATTCGAAGTCACTATTTACAACAATGATATGTTGGTTTATCAAAACCAAGTGACCTATGGTAAGTCCTTTGCGGATGTTCGTATCGGTCAGCCAATTTTATACATCAATTCCCTCTATCGGGTAGGCTTGGCTATTAACCAAGGTTCCTTTGCCAAGGCTTATAATGTTGGTGTCGGTGCTCAATGGCATATTGAGATTAAACGTATAGAAAACTAAAGGAGAACATTATGAAAAAGAAATTGTTAGATACAAAGTTTACTATTAAAGAAGTTGTTGCAACGGGGATTGGAGCTGCACTTTTTGTAGTTATCGGAATGATTAGCATTCCAACACCTGTTCCAAATACCAGTATTCAGCTGCAATATGCGGTTCAGGCCCTCTTTAGTGTCGTTTTCGGCCCCTTTGTTGGCTTGCTGATGGGCTTGATTGGTCACGTTATCAAAGATGCTATGGCTGGCTACGGTCTCTGGTGGTCATGGATTATCGCTAGTGCCTTCTTTGGTTTCATTCTTGGTTTGTTTAAAAATCGCATCCGTGCAGCAGAAGGTGTTTTTGAAGTGAAGGACATCGTCAACTTCAATATCTTCCAGCTTTTGGCCAATGCTTTTGTCTGGCTCTTGGTCGCTCCGATTGGAGACATTTTGATTTATAGCGAGCCGGTCAATAAGGTCTTTGTACAAGGCTTTGTGGCAACTCTGTCCAATGGAGTAACAGTTGCCATAGCAGGAACCTTGCTCTTACTAGCCTACGCCCGTACTCAGACTCGCTCAGGCAGCCTTAAGAAAGATTAATCAAACTAGATAATTACAAGATTGGGAAAGTCCCAATCTTTTTTTGCACAAAATAAAAAACAAAATGTAATTTATATATTGCATTATTTAAAATATATTGTATAATGGATTTATGAAGACGAAAGGAGCGCAAATATGAATAAGAAAGGGAATAATCTGCTTACACTACTTATCTATCTTGTATCGGCGATAGCTCTACTAGTTGTTGGCACGATTCAGAAAAATCAAACCTTTATCATACTTGCTTTTAGTAATGTCGCCCTTTGCTGCACTTTCTATGCCGTAGGTGGGCAAAAGAATGACGATAAGGATGGTGGCCATGGCAAAAAATCTTAGGTTAAAAATGGCAAGGGCTGAGCATGACATGACCCAAGGAGACTTGGCTGATGCTATTGGTGTGACTCGTCAGACCATTGGCCTGATTGAGGCAGGCAAGTACAATCCCAGTCTCAGTCTATGCTTGGCCATTTGCAAATGCCTCAATAAAACGCTGGATCAGTTGTTTTGGGAAGAATAGTAGGAAAGTGAGAAAGAAAATGAAGGACAAACCACAAAAAGTCTATACAGACGAGCGGACTTTACAACTTGAGCGAAAATTAGGAAATGAAGTTGCATTTTTTGCGATCATCTTGCTCCTTATCTCTATTTTTATCAAAATCATGATTTGGCATGTGCCAGTAGAAGGCTACTTATCGGAAATTCTAGTTATTTTGGGTATGGAAATCTATGCTGGAATTCGTAGCTGGCAGTTGGGACTTGATATCAGACGCGACAAGCCATCTATTGGGCATAGGAGTTTCAGAAGTCGTTTGGCTAACGGAGCTATCTTAGCGATTGTAATCATAGCTGTTCAGATGTGGAGTGGGAATTCAGCTCTTCGACCATTCTTTCGCCATCATCCAATCTTACAATTTATTTTTATTGTAGCTTTGATAACTGCCTTTTCTAGTATATTTGATCAGTTGGTCGATTATTTTTATCAGAAGAGACAGGTTTTATTGGACCAAGAACTAGAAAATGATGAGAATTAGAATCAATGAATCTTTAACTTATAAATAAGAAAGTGAGTAAAAAAATGAAGAAGCAGCCTGTTATAAAAGATGAACGAACAGAAAAATTAGACGGCAAAGTTGCGGGAGAGTTAGTACTAGGAATGTTCCTCTTCTTGGCTATCTCTGTATTTTTCAAAGCCTATGTCCTCCATCTAAGCTTGTTGGCCTATCTGCCAGAGGGTATTCTACTTACCCTAGTAGGTCTATATGCCTTGCTTCGTCGCGTAAGCCTAGGCGTTGATGTTCGCGATATGGTGAGAGAGGAAAAATGGCCAGAGCGATTTGGCGGTGGAGTCGTCTTTGCTCTCATTGTTATAGGCATTGATTTCTTTGGTCAGCGAGAAAGTCTGGCAAGCATGTTCAGCATTTTGTATCTGCTCAAGCTGGCTCTTGCAATGATACTGTTTATGCTTGGAAGCTTGACCATGGACAAGATCAGTCTTTATCTAAACAGTAAACGTCAGGCAAAGCTAGATCAGGAATTGGAGGATGAGGAATGACTTGGTGGAAACGATTGATCTGGGTTGGCTGTGCTTTCTTAGCTTTGGGCTTGTATGTCCTTCCTATGCTATTTCAGCAGGTAGCAATCATTTATCAATTTCCTAAACAATGGACCATTGGTCTTGGGCTTTTGCTGATAATCTTCATTTTACTGGTCTTTGTCGTGGCAGCAAAGAAAACTGGCATCCTATCTCCATCTGGAAAAATTTTTCAAAAAGGAGACGGGAAGCGAATTGCTCTAGGTCTCTTAGGCATGTTGCTCATATCTGTCCTTGGGACGGTATTACTCCGTTGGCTGCATGGAGAAGCGACAACGGCTAATCAGGCCTCTTTGATGGAGGAGTTCCGAAGAGGAAATACGATGTTGTTGGCCATCATGCTTGGAGTTTTAGCGCCTATCGCAGAAGAAATTATTTTCCGTGGCATCATTCCTCTCAAAATCTTTAAAGGCTATGAAAGCTGGGGTTATATCATAGGCGGACTACTCTTTGCGATTTTTCATGGCCCAACCAATATTATGTCTTTTGTGATTTATGGTGGAGCCTCTGTGATTTTGACCTTGCTGGCTTATCGAACTCGGCGCTTGGAAGTCAGTATCGCAGTTCACATGATAAATAACGGACTTCCTGCCATTCTTATGTTATTAATTACTATTTTTGGAGTAGAAGTATAGGAGCTTGAAATGAAAATGAAACTTATTAAACGTCAAATCTTAGACGAACGCGAAGAGCAGATTGTCAACAAGGCTGGTATGGAGAGTTTCAGTCTCATGCTATGTGGCAGTTTAGCTTTATATATGGGTTCTGTCGCTATGAATGGGGGAGTCGTTCATTATCAGCCCTTCTTGCTTCTGATTCTCATCACCAGCTTTTATTTTATGTGTCGAGCTCAGTATCTGGGGGCTAATTATTACAATAGTTTCAGTCTGACTATCTGGGGTGTCCTGGCTGCGACAGGCTTTTTGATCCTTTTGATTGCCTGCCAGAATTTCCAGCTCAATCATACTATTTATCATAATAGTATTTTTCACCCCATGTTTCTTTTGGTCATTTTGGTTACATTTTGCATTCATCTTCCCTTGATGCTGCTGGTCAATATTCTCTTGGAGAGTCTCAGCAAGTGGCAGAAGAAGCGCTTTGAGAAGTATTTGGAAGAATTGGAGAAAGAGGGCTAACCTGCTTTTCTGCGTAGAGATTCCAGCTCTGCTATTTTCCAAACAAATTTTTTGCCCAGTTTTTTCAATCAGGTTATAATAAATAGATGAATTAAAAAATTCAGAAAATTTATAGAGAAATGAGAGTTGAAATCTTATGGCAAAAGATATTCGCGTATTACTTTACTACAAATATGTTCCGATTGAGAATGCTGAGAAATTTGCAGCTGATCATCTGGCCTTCTGTAAATCTATCGGTCTTAAAGGCCGTATCCTGGTGGCAGATGAAGGAATCAATGGAACGGTTTCTGGTGATTATGAAACCACTCAAAAATACATGGATTATGTGCACAGCCTTCCGGGCATGGAAGACCTTTGGTTCAAGATTGACGAAGAAAACGAGCAAGCTTTCAAGAAAATGTTTGTTCGCTACAAGAAAGAAATCGTGCACTTGGGCTTGGAAGACAATGATTTTGACAATGACATCAACCCGCTGGAGACGACAGGAGCTTACCTGTCACCTAAGGAATTTAAGGAAGCACTCTTGGATGAAGATACAGTTGTCCTCGACACTCGTAACGACTATGAGTACGACCTAGGACATTTCCGTGGAGCTATCCGTCCAGACATCCGCAACTTCCGCGAATTGCCGCAATGGGTTCGCGATAACAAAGAGAAGTTCATGGACAAGCGCGTGGTTGTTTACTGTACTGGTGGTGTTCGCTGTGAGAAATTCTCAGGCTGGATGGTTCGTGAAGGCTACAAGGATGTCGGTCAGCTTCATGGCGGTATCGCGACTTACGGCAAGGATCCAGAAGTTCAAGGTGAGCTGTGGGACGGCAAGATGTATGTCTTTGATGAGCGTATCTCCGTTGATATCAACCATGTTGATCCAGTTGTGATTGGAAAAGACTGGTTTGACGGTACTCCTTGCGAGCGCTATGTCAACTGTGGCAATCCAGGGTGTAACCGCCGCATCCTGACTTCAGAAGAAAACGAAGACAAGTACCTCCGTGGCTGTTCTCACGAATGCCGCGTTCACCCTCGCAACCGTTATGTGACTGAAAACGGCCTGAGCCAGGCAGAAGTGATGGAGCGTTTGGCTGCGATTGGGGAAAGCTTGGAAACACTGGTAGCTCAGTAATTTAATCGTGAAGATAAAAAACTTTAGATGTTTCAAGTGTCTAAAGTTTTTTCATTATTTATTTGCAGCTTAGCTTTTCTTTATTCAGGTTTCGATGTTTTGGCCTTTCTTTTTGATGTGATATAATGGGCTTAATAAATGGGAAAGGAGCAAGTCTATGTCTAAAGCTATCATGGAAGAAGTGGCAGCGTATCTGCGTCAGTATGCAGATGAAGAGCTGAGTCTGACCGATTTGGCTCAGTATTTCCACTATAGCCCTTCCCATCTATCCAGAACTTTCAAGAAAAAGATGGGCTTTTCTATCAAGCAATATATGGAAGCTCTTAAGATGGAAAAAGGGATTCAGGAGATTGTGGAAGGTCGGCAAAATGTGACGGATACCTCTATGGAAGCTGGTTATGATAGCCTAGGCAGCTTCTCCAATACGTTTAAGCGGCATACTGGACTTTCGCCTAAAAAATACTATCAGGAATCAACCAAGGCTTATGATTTCATGGTCAAACAGCTGGATGAGAAGGGAGCTTTCTTGCATCAGGATCCCGACTGGAAAAGTGGCAATCGATTGACTGTGACGCTATCTTATCCTGAGGGGTATGAACCACGTATTAGTTGTGTCGGGCTTTTTAAAACTCGCATACCCAAAGAAGAGCCGGTTATCGGAGTAGCACTGAGTCAGGAGAGCCGGTTTATTTTTGAAAATGTACCGGATGGTCACTACTATCTTTTGGCCTGTGAATTGCTGGAGGATTTATGCCTAACTAAAAACTATGTCTTGAAGCATAACTTTCGCTGGGGCAGCGATGAGCCTCTCACTTTTTCAGGCGATAGCATCTATCAGGAGGAAATCAGCATGCGCAGGCCCTTGCCCAGCGATCCACCTATTACAGTTAATCTTCCAGTTTTAATCATGCGTTCCCTAGCCAAACAAGCGCAATTGAGAATAAGAAAATTTTTATCTTAATTGATAAACTGATACTAGAGATTTATTCTCAGATATAAAAAATTGGAGGAACAATAATGAAATTAGACGTATTTTTAAGTTTTAATGGTCAGGCCGAAGAAGCTTTTCGTTTTTATGCAGATCTTTTTCAGACAGAGATAAAGGGACTTGTACGAGCCAGTGAGATGATGGATCCAGCAAACCTTCCTGCAGAAAAACGGGATAAGCTTGCCTGGATTGCTTTAGATACAGAAAACTTGACCCTGAATGGTGAGGATGTAGGTGTTTTTAATGACCTATCTATTCCTAGCAATCATCAGCCTAATCAATGGTTGGTTCTGAGCCCAGATAGTAGAGAAGAAGCCAATGAGCTTTTTGCCAAGCTTGCTGAAGGTGGACAAATTCTCTATCCTTTAGAGGAACAAGCTTTCGCAGAGTTTTATGGCCGCTTGATTGACCGTTTTGGTATCGGCTGGGATGTGATGAAATGAGGTAGAAGGATGGCTTATAGTGAATCCTTAGCCCAGCAAGTCCGTGCTATTTTAGCTACTGAACTTTCTCCTCATGTTTTTGAAGAAGAGGTAGAAGAGAAGAAGATGTTTGGTGGTTTGGCTTTTATGGTCCGAGGCAAGATGACTGTTACAGTGAGTTCAGAAAGAGGTCAAGAGCTTGTCATGGTACGCATAGGTAAGGAAATGGAAAAGCAGGTCCTGCCTAAAAATGGTGCCAGTGTGACGTTAATGAAGGGCAGGCTTTATCATGGCTATATTGATTTAGATGCCGAAGGACAAAAAGAACTGTCTTACTGGATCAAGCTAGCCTTGTCCTACAATCAGGAGCTGACGCAACATGATAAAAAGTAAGAATTGCTCAGAATGAGTTTTGCTTTCTTAGAAATTCAAATATATTCTCAGAAGCTGTATTGATGAAGCTTTCAGTCGGAAAGACTCTTCATGGATACAGTTTTTTCGTATTTTGTTGCACGGATTTTATACCAATGCCAGAGTTCGTTTTGTAGAAGGAGCATGTTTTAGAAGTATGGTAGCAAAGGTGGTTTATAACCTCACTGAGTTTGGATTTTAATTCTTTAGAACAGAAGTACTCAGCGTATATACATGTTGGTTTAGATAGAAATACTAGATAATTAAGCACCTACAAACTTTTCTGAAAAATTCTAGATGTGCACCGTAATTATTGGAATTCAGAAATTCAATTTTTTGAAACATGAAGACATTATTTCTAAGGTGCTTGGTGGAAATCAGAGATTATGATTTAATAGTCAATATGATGAATATCTCTTTTTTGTTTTGAAATGCGCTTGAGCCTGTCCCTGCTATAGAGTCTGCCTATATCCTTGGCTAGCTAGAAAATATGCAGGCGATAGTCAGTAGATAGCCTTTTTATGATACAATAGTAGGATAGAGTCAGTGGACGTTAACTGGCTATTTTATGCTAAAGAAAGGGACAAAACAAGTCGATGATTCTTGAAGAGTTTGATCAAAACCGTAAGGCCATCATCAATCCAGAGGATTTGATAGAGCCTATTGAAGGCTTTCCGCAGACGGCAGTGTCCTGCTTTGCTCGGGAGACCTTTGCCCGAATGTTGGCGGATTTTGACCATGAGTTGATTACGACGACGTCTATGGCTAACATTGAAATTCCTATTTATCGGGTCTTTGCGGATAGGCAGGAGCTAGCTCTTTTCAATGCACCAGTTGGAGCTTCTGCTTGTGTGGCTATTCTGGAGGATTTGATTGCTTTTGGTATGAGAAAGCTGGCTCTCTTTGGGACTTGTGGTGTGCTGGACGAGGATATCAAAGAAACATCCGTCATTATTCCGACAGCAGCTTTGCGTGATGAGGGGACTAGCTATCATTACCAGCCGGCTAGTTCGGAGATAGCAGTCAATGTCGGCTTGCAGGATTTTCTGGTAAATTTCCTTGAGCGGCGAGGGATTTCTCATAGCTTGGGAAAGGTTTGGACGACCGATGGTATTTTCCGAGAAACTGCGGACAAGCTACGCAGGCGAAAAGAGGCGGGAGCTATCTGTGTGGACATGGAGTGCTCGGCTGTAGCGGCTTTGGCGGCCTTTCGTGACATTCAAGTTTGCCAGTTCTTTTATGCGGCGGATCATCTGTCTGAGGAGGCTTGGGACATGCGCAATCTGGCTAATCACGCGGATTTAGACGAGAAAGACAAGGTGGCCAATCTGGCGATTCAGATCGCTCTGGCCTTATAGAAAAACATGAAAAAACCAATTATTCAATTTGAAGATTTTAGTTTTCAATATCAGGCTCAGTCGGAGCCAACTTTGAAGCATATCAATCTGACTATTTATGAAGGGGAAAAGGTACTGCTGATTGGGCCGTCTGGCTCTGGTAAGTCAACCTTGGGTCAGTGTCTCAACGGCATTATTCCCAATATTTACAAGGGTCAGGCCAGTGGGCAACTCTTGATTAAGGGGCAGCCAGCCTTTGATAGCAGTATTTATGACAAGTCAAATCTTGTAAGCACGGTCTTGCAAGACACAGATGGTCAGTTTATCGGGCTCAGTGTGGCAGAGGATTTGGCCTTTGCCTTAGAAAATGATATGGTGGACTTACCCTTGATGCGGGAGAAAGTCCTGCGTTGGGCGAAACAGTTAGATCTGCAACAGCTTTTGGACAATCGTCCTCAAGACTTGTCTGGCGGACAGAAGCAGCGGGTCAGTCTGGCGGGTGTCTTGATTGATGAGAGTCCAATTTTGCTGTTTGATGAGCCTTTGGCCAATCTCGATCCCAAGTCTGGTCAGGACACGATTGACTTAATTGATCAGATTCATAGAGAAGCAGCGACCACGACCATCATCATCGAACATCGCTTGGAAGACGTTCTTTATCGACCTGTTGACCGAGTTGTCCTCGTCAATGATGGGGAGATTCTCTTTAACGGTGCGCCGGATGATCTGCTCAAGACGGACCTCTTAGCAGAAAATGGGATCCGAGAACCCCTCTATATCACAGCCCTGCGGCAGCTTG